>NZ_JBEORW010000013.1:0-30378 GCF_040302565.1 Streptomyces sp. NPDC097981 | reverse complement strand
GTGACGCTGAAAGAATCAGCGGTGACCTATAACACCGCAGACATGCCTCGCGGCCCCCGGACCACGCCGTCCTAGAGGGTGCCGGTGAGGGCTTCCGGACGGATCGGCGTCTTGTTGAGCTCCAGGCCGGTCGCCTGCCGGATCGCCGCGAGGACGGCGGGGGTGGACGACAGGGTGGGGGCCTCGCCGAGACCGCGAAGGCCGTAGGGCGCGTTCGGGTCGGCGAGCTCCAGGACGTCGACCGGGATGGTCGGGGTGTCCAGGATGGTCGGAATCAGATAGTCCGTGAAGGAGGGGTTGCGCACCTTCGCGGTCTTCGGGTCCACGATGATCTCCTCCATGACCGCCACGCCGAGGCCCTGGGTGGTGCCACCCTGGATCTGGCCGACGACGGAGAGCATGTTCAGGGCCTTGCCGACGTCCTGGGCGGTCGCCAGCTCGACGACCTTGACCAGGCCGAGCTCGGTGTCCACCTCGACGACCGCGCGATGCGCGGCGAAGGTGTACTGGACGTGGCCGTCGCCCTGGCCGGTGACCAGGTCGAACGGGACGGTCGGCCGGTGCCGGAACTCCAGCTCCAGGTCGATCGCCTCGTCCTCCAGGATGTCGGCGATGTCCGCGAGGACCTCGCCGCCGTCGGTGACGACCTTGCCGCCCTCCAGGAGCAGCTCCGCGTGGGCCCACGCCGGGTGGTACGAGCCGTTCTTGCGGCGGCCCATCTCCAGCAGCGCCTCGCGGACGTGCTCGCAGGTGTTCTTCACCGCGCCACCGGTCACGTACGTCTGCCGCGAGGCGGACGTGGAACCGGCGGAGCCGACCTGGGTGTCGGCCGGGTGGATGGTCACCTGCGTGACACCCAGCTCCGTACGGGCGATCTGCGCGTGGACGGTGACACCGCCCTGGCCGACCTCCGCCATGGCCGTGTGGACCATCGCGACGGGCTCGCCGCCGATGACCTCCAGGCGCACGCGGGCGGTGGAATAGTCGTCGAAGCCCTCGGAGAAGCCGACGTTCTTGATGCCGACCGCGTAGCCGACGCCGCGGACGACGCCCTCGCCGTGGGTGGTGTTGGAGAGGCCGCCCGGCAGCGCGCGGACGTCCGCGCCCTCGCCGGCGGTCTCCCACTGGCGCTCCGGCGGCAGCGGGCGGGCCTTGACCCGGCGCAGCAGCTCGGCGACCGGGGCCGGGGAGTCCACGACCTGGCCGGTGGGCATGATCGTGCCCATCTCCATGGCGTTCAGCTGGCGGAACTCGACCGGGTCCATGCCCAGCTTCGCCGCGAGCTTGTCCATCTGGGCCTCGTAGGCGAAGCAGGCCTGGACGGCGCCGAAGCCGCGCATCGCGCCGCAGGGCGGGTTGTTCGTGTAGAGCGCGATCGCCTCGATGTCCACGTCGTCGATGACGTACGGGCCCACCGAGAGGGAGGACGCATTGCCGACGACGGCCGGGGAGGCCGAGGCGTAGGCACCGCCGTCGAGCACGATCTTGCACTTCATGTGCGTGATCTTGCCGTCCTTGGTGGCGCCGTGCTCGTACCAGAGCTTCGCCGGGTGGCGGTGCACGTGGCCGAAGAAGGACTCGAAGCGGTTGTAGACGATCTTGACCGGCTTGCCCGTGGCCAGGGCCAGGAGGCAGGCGTGGATCTGCATCGAGATGTCCTCGCGGCCGCCGAAGGCACCGCCGACGCCGGAGAGCGTCATGCGCACCTTCTCCTCGGGCAGGCCGAGGACGGGGGCGATCTGCTTGAGGTCCGAGTGCAGCCACTGGGTGGCGACATAGAGGTCGACACCGCCGTCCTCGGAGGGCACGGCGAGGCCGGACTCCGGGCCGAGGAAGGCCTGGTCCTGCATGCCGAAGGTGTACTCGCCCTCGACGATCACGTCGGCCCGCTTGCGGGCCTCCTCCACGTTGCCGCGGATGATCGGCTGGCGGTGCACGATGTTCGGGTGCGGGACGTGACCGGAGTGGTGGTCGTCGCGGCCCTCGTGGATCAGCGGCGCGCCGGGGGCGAGGGCCGAGGCCTCGTCCGTGACGAGCGGCAGCTCCTTGTAGTCGATCTTGATCTTGGCGGCCGCGCGGCGGGCGGTCTCCGGGTGGTCGGCGGCCACGAGGGCGACCGGCTCACCGTGGTGGCGGACCCGGCCGTTGGCGAGAACCGGGGTGTCCTGGATCTCCAGGCCGTAGTTCTTCATCTCGGCCGGCAGGTCGTCGTACGTCAGGACCGAGTAGACGCCCGGCATGGCCAGCGCCTCGGAGATGTCGATGGAGACGATCTCGGCGTGGGCGACGGTGCTGCGCAGGGTCTGGCCCCACAGCATGTCCTCGTGCCACATGTCCGAGGAGTACGCGAACTCGCCGGTGACCTTGAGGGTGCCGTCCGGGCGGAGCGTGGACTCGCCGATGCCGCCCTTGTTGTGGTTCTGGGTGACGTTCGTCGGCGTACCGGCGGGCGTGGTGCGGGTGTTCTGAGCCATGATCAGACCGCCTCTCCCTGACGGGCGGCCGCCAGGCGGACCGCGTCGAGGATCTTCTCGTAGCCCGTGCAGCGGCACAGGTTGCCGGACAGGGCCTCGCGGATGTCCTGGTCGGACGGGTCGGCGTTCTGCTCCAGGAGGGCGTCGGCCTGGACCAGGAGACCCGGGGTGCAGAAACCGCACTGGACGGCGCCGGCGTCGATGAACGCCTGCTGGATGCCGGAGAGCGCGACGCCCTCACCGGTCTGGGAGTCGGTGCCCTTGGCGGACCACTGCTTGGCCTCGTCGGTGGACACGCCCTTGCCGCCGCCGCACGCGCCGGTGCCGCAGGCGTGCCCGTGCTCCTCGCGCTGCTTGGCGAAGTCGGCCAGGCCCTCGACGGTCACGACGTCGCGGCCCTCGACCTGACCGGCCGCGACCAGACAGGAACAGACCGGCACACCGTCGAGGCGGACGGTGCAGGAACCGCACTCGCCCTGCTCGCAGGCGTTCTTGGAGCCGGGCAGGCCCAGACGCTCACGCAGAACGTAGAGAAGGGACTCGCCCTCCCACACGTCGTCGGCTTCCTGCGGACGACCGTTGACAGTGAAATTGACGCGCATGGTTACGCAGCCCCTTCGAGCGAGCGGCCGTTGGTGCCGCGGTACTGCTCCCACGTCCAGACGAGCTGGCGGCGAGCCAAGATGCCAACCGCGTGACGGCGGTACTTCGCCGTGCCACGGACGTCGTCGATCGGGTTGCACGCGCCGGAGGCGAGCTCACCGAACTGCTTGGCGATCGACGGGGTGATGACCTTGCCGTTGTCCCAGAAGCCGCCCTCTTCGAGCGCGGCGTTCAGGAACTCCTCGGCGGCCTTGGCCCGGACCGGGGTCGGGGCGGCCGAGCCGATGCCCGTACGCACGGTGCGGGTGTCGGGGTGCAGCGCGAGGCCGAAGCCGCAGACGGCGATGACCATCGCGTTGCGGGTGCCGACCTTGGAGTACTGCTGCGGGCCGGTGGCGTTCTTGATGTGCACCGTCTTGATGAGCTCGTCGGCCGCGAGCGCGTTGCGCTTGACGCCGGTGTAGAACTCGTCGATCGGGATCAGGCGCGAGCCGCGTACGGACTCGACCTCGACCTCGCAGCCGGCGGCGAGGAGGGCGGGGTGGGAGTCACCGGCGGGCGAGGCGCAACCGAGGTTGCCGCCGACGCCGCCGCGGTTGCGGATCTGCGGGGACGCGACCGTGTGCGAGGCGAGCGCGAGACCCGGCAGCGTGGCGCGCAGGTTCTCCATGATCTGGGTGTACGGGACGGAGGCGCCCAGCTTGGTGACCTCCTCGCCTACCTCCCACTCCCGCAGCAGCTCGATGCGGCCCAGGTCGAGGAGGTACTCCGGACGGCGGTGGTCGAAGTTGATCTCGACCATGATGTCAGTGCCACCCGCAATCGGCACAGCTGTGGGGTACTCGGCCTTAGCGGCGAGCGCCTCCTCCCAGCTGGCGGGGCGAAGGAAGTCCATGTGCGGCTCTCTTCTTCTTCATCGTGTCGTTCACTTCAAGCCAGGAGGCCCTGGGGCCCTCGACTGGTCGTTCACGTGCTGTTAACGCGGTGTGGAGCCAGTACACAAGCCGCGCGTCCTCCGGGTGCAGTCACCGAAACCATGAAGGAGTTGGCTGGCGGCCTCTCTCGTCTTGTAGATTCGTATGAAAGGCAGGATGCAACGACCTGCCCGATTTCCAACGGCAACATTCGAGACAGATCGGCGGCGACATCATGCGGCTGCGCGCACTGCTGGAAACCGAGGCGCTGGGGCTGCGGCTGCTGGGCGGCGAGGACGAACTCGACCGGACGGTCCGCGGCGTCATGACGACCGACCTGAGGGATCCCAGCCGATACCTCACCGGGGGCGAGCTCGTCCTCACTGGCCTGGCCTGGCGAAGAAATTCAGCCGACTCCGAGCCGTTCGTACGAATCCTGGCGAGCGCGGGCGTCGCGGGCCTCGCGGCGGGCGAGGCGGAGCTGGGGGACATCCCCGACGATCTCGTTTCAGCCTGTCGGCGCAACCGGCTGCCGCTGTTCGCTGTGAACGAAGACGTTGCATTCGCCACGATCACCGAGTACGTCGTGCGGCAGGTCTCCGGGGAGCGCGCGGGCGATCTCGCGGCCGTGGTCGACCGGCACCGCCGCCTCATGACCTCGGGCCCCGCGGGGGGTGGACCCGATGTGGTGCTCGATCTGCTCACCACCGACCTCGATCTGCGCGCCTGGGTGCTGTCCCCCACGGGCCGGCAGATCGCCGGAGCGGGAGAACCCCTGACACCGGGCGTCTGTGCGGCGCTGGCCGGCGAGCACCTGGCGGCGGTCCGCACCGGGCGCAGGGGCCCGCACCGGATCTCCATCCAGGGTATTACCTACTCCCTGTTCCCGATCAGGGGAGCCGGGCGGGGCCCGGGCGACCCCGGGGCCCGTGACGTGCGCGAGAGCGTGCTCTCGGACTGGCTGCTGGCCGTCGAGGCGGACGCGGGCGACTGGCCCGCGGAGCGGCTCGACCTGCTCCAGGGCGTGACCCAGCTGATCGCCGTGGAGCGGGACCGGCGCGACGCGGCCCGCACGGTACGCCGCCGGCTCGCCCAGGAGGTGCTGGAGCTGGTCCAGACGGGCGCCGCGCCCGCCGAGATCGCCGCCCGCCTGCGGGTCGCGGCCCCGGTGCTGCTGCCCGGGCTGGGCACCGCCCCGCACTGGCAGGTCGTCGTGGCGCGGGTCGACTGGGAGGGCGGGGACATCCCCGGCGGCCCGGTGGCCCAGTCGCTGCTGGAGGAGATCCTGGTCGACCCGTCCGTCTCGGGGCCCGAGCCCTCGGACCGGATCGCGGTGGCCCATGCGGGTGACGAGGCCATCGCGCTCGTACCGCTGCCCGCGCTGCCCGGCGAGCCCGGCGAGGAGAAGGGCCCGGACAACGCCCTGCACGCCGACGAGCTGCTCTCCGTCGTACGCGAGCCCCTCCAGGCGGGCCTGGCCGACGACGGGCGGCTCACCCTCGGCGTCAGCGCAGCCGTGCACTCCGCGGAGGGGCTGCGCGGGGCGCTGGAGGAGGCCCGGCACGCCCGCCGGGTCGCGGCGGCCCGGCCGGGCCGGGTCTGCGCCGCGGGCCACCACGAGCTGGCCTCGCACGTGCTGCTGCTGCCGTTCGTCCCGGACGACGTGCGCCGCGCCTTCACGGCGCGCCTGCTGGACCCGCTGCGGGACTACGACCGCCGCCACCGCGCGGAGCTCATCCCGACGCTGGAGGCGTTCCTGGACTGCGACGGCTCCTGGACGCGGTGTGCCACGCGGCTGCACCTGCACGTCAACACGCTGCGCTACCGGGTCGGGCGAATCGAGCAGTTGACGGCGCGTGACCTGTCGCGGCTGGAGGACAAGCTCGACTTCTTCCTGGCACTGCGGATGAGCTGAGCAGATCCGGCCACGGGGCGCCGAGGGGCGCCTGACACGGCGTCCGGACTTTGTGAAAGAGTTCACCCGACCCCTTGGCCGAAGCCGCCGATCCGTGCTCTCATTTCGCCCCAGGGCTCAACGACGTGCTGCTTGGTTGCTTTGGGGAGGGCAATGTGGCGGATACCGCCATGTCCGGTGCCGGAACCGCCGGGGGCGACGACCCCCTCCAGCGGGCGATATGGCGGTTGCGTTCGCGCGGCTGTTGGACCGACGCGGCGGCCCTGCTGACGCCGCACCTGCCCGACGCCGGCGCGGCCGTGCAGCGGACCGCGCTGCTGGTCGAGCGGTGCCTGTTCACCGGGCAGGGCTGGGCGGAGGCGGAGGACGCGCTGCGGGCCGCCGAGGCGGTGGCCCGGGACGACGACGAGCGGGGCGCGGCGGCGTGCGAGCGGGGGCAGCTGGCGTACGCGGCCACCGTGCTCGGGGTCCGCGACCGGTCGGACGAGGCCCGTTCTGCCCTGGGCCGGGCGGCGGCGCTGCTGTCCCCCGGATCCCGGACGCGCCCACTGCTGGACTTCCGCCGGGGCCTGGTCGCGGAACACCTCGCGGACGACCCGCAGTCGGCCCGGCCCGCGTACCGGCGGGCGCACGCGGGCGCGCAGGCGCACGGGGACACGCTGCTGCTCTCGTTCACCTGGCGGCACCTGGCGGCGCTGGCGCTGCGGGACGGAGAGGTGGCGGAAGCCCGGAAGGGCTTCGCGGAGTCGCTGCGCATCCGCGAGGACCTGGGCTTCCTGATCGGCACGGCGCCGGCGCTGGCCGCGCTGGCCGAGGCCGAGCCGGAGCCGGAGGCGGCCCGGCTGCGGGCGGAGGCCCGCCGCCTGTTCCACCTCCTGGGCGGCATCCCCACCTGGCTCGCGGACCAGTTGCACCCCGCCCCGGCCACCTGACCCGGGCGGTCACGCCCCCGCCGGGCCGGCCCGGCCGCTTGCAGTCGCGCCTCTCGGAGCCGCGCGGCGGTGGCCCTGCGGGGCCCGGTCAGGTGCCGGTGAAGTGGCCCCGGATCAGGGGTTCGATGAGCGGGAGGTCGCCCGCGATCAGGGCCTCCAGCAGGGCGGAGTGCTCCGCCGCGTCCGCGACGAGATCGGCCCGGCGGATCCGCGGGGCGCCCGGCAGCGGCCACTGGGACCGCCGGTGGAGCTCCTCGGCCACCTGGACCAGCTGCTCGTTCCCGCCCAGGGCGAGGACCTCCCGGTGGAAGGCCCGGTCCGCGTCCGCATAGGCCGGCAGGTCACCGGCCGCGGCGGCCTCGGCCGTGGCGACGGCCGCCGGCCGCAGCGCCGACCAGGCCTCCGCCGGGACCGTACGGGCCAGCCGCAGCATCACCGGAACCTCCAGCAGCGCGCGGACCTCCGCCAGCTCCGCCAGGGCGCGCGGGGTACGCGACAGCACCCGGAAGCCCCTGTTCGGGAGGCATTCCACCGCCCCTTCCAGCGCCAGCTGCTGCATCGCCTCGCGCACCGGCGTCGCGGAGACGCCGAAGCGCTCCCCCAGGGCCGGCCCGGAGTAGATCTCACCCGGCACCAGCTCCCCGTCGACGAGCGCGGCACGCAGCGCGTCGAGCACCTGCGCGCGCACCGAATGGCGCAGCACCTTCTGCGTCGGGATCAGCGTCGTCACCCTGACGTGGGCCGCTTCGTGCACTCGGTCCTCCTCTGGGTCTCGACCTGGCCGTTCCGAGAATAGGTGAACCGGTCCCGCGGGTGGGGGTACAGGTCCACCGGAGATCAGCTAAGGTAAGGCTTACCTTCCCTGTTCGCGACCGTGTGAATCGGTGGTTCCGCCATGCCCGACAGCTCCATCGACGTCCCTCCCCCGGCCGGCTCTCCGGTGGCGGAAGCGTACGCACGCCTGTCCGAGGCCTACGGAAACCTCCGGGTCGTCGAGCGCGCAGCGCACGAGAGCGCCCCTCGCGGTGTGGGGTGGATCGGTGCGGACGCGCTCGCGGCCGGCGGAGCCGAGCTGGACGGCTACCTCGCCTGGGACGACGCGCAGGTCCTGCGGGACCACGGCCGCCAGGCCCGCCCCGACGTCGTGGCCACCTTCGGGCTGCACCGGTACGCATGGCCCGCCTGCCTGCTGGTCACGGCCCCCTGGTTCCTCCACCGGCGGGTGCCCCGGCTGTCCGCCGGGCACGTGGCCTTCCACCGGACCCAGCGGCGCATGAGCGTCCGCATCGACTCCTTCGCCTGCCTGCCGGACGATCCGGCGGCCGCTCTCCCCGGGGCCCGTGTCGTGCCCGACGAGGAGGCGCTGCGCGGCGAGGTGCGGGCTGCGGTGGCCCAGCACCTCGAACCCCTGCTGGACGGCTTCGCCCCGCGCATGCGGCGCGGCCGCCGCGCCCTGTGGGGGATGGTGACCGACGAGATCGTCTCGGGCGTCTGGCACCTCGGAAAGCTGGTGGGCGAGGAGCAGCGGGCGAGGGCCGAGCTGGCGGCGCTGCTGCCCGGCAGGACGGCCCCGTACACCGCGAGCGCGGGCTTCCGCATGCTCTCCGGCCCGAGCGGCGAGCGGCTGGCCACCCGGGACCGGGCCAGTTGCTGCCTCTTCTACACGATCCGGCCCGAGGGCACCTGCACCACCTGTCCGCGGACCTGCGACGCGGAACGCATCGTCCGCCTCACGGCTGCCGCCTGACATCTGAACCCACTCGCACGACTGACCACAATCGAACACAACTCGGTCCATGCGAGCGGGAGTTCGAGTCACAACACCCTATCCGGCGGGCCACACCCCCCGGTGGCGTCCACTTGCCCCGAAACCCGCATGCCGGGCCGATCTTCTGCGCCACCATGGCACCCGGAAGGCCGCACACGCGAGGCAGAGGCAAGGGACATCCGCATGAGACTGACCGACATATCGCTGGACTGGCTGCTGCCCGGCAGCCTGCTGATCCTGGGCGTGCTTGCGGCGGTTGCGGTGCTGGCGCGGGGCAAGCGGGAAAGCGAGAAGGCCGCGACCGAGGACACCTGGGAGCGCAGCGAAGAGCGGAGGCGGCGCAAGGAGGCCGTCTACGGAACCGCCTCCTACGTCCTGCTGTTCTGCTGCGCGGCGGTGGCCGCCGCGCTCTCCTTCCACGGACTGGTCGGCTTCGGCCGGCAGAACCTGAACCTCTCCGGGGGCTGGGAGTACCTGGTCCCCTTCGGCCTCGACGGCGCCGCCATGTTCTGCTCGGTGCTCGCCGTCCGCGAGGCCAGCCACGGCGACGCGGCCCTCGGCTCCCGCATGCTGGTCTGGCTGTTCGCGGGCGCGGCCGCCTGGTTCAACTGGGTGCACGCGCCGCGCGGCGCCGGACACGACGGGGCCCCGCAGTTCTTCTCCGGCATGTCGCTCTCGGCAGCCGTCCTCTTCGACCGCGCCCTCAAGCAGACCCGCCGGGCGGCGCTGCGCGAACAGGGCCTGATCCCGAGGCCGTTGCCGCAGATCCGGATGGTCCGCTGGCTGCGGGCGCCCCGCGAGACCTTCGGCGCCTGGTCGCTCATGCTGCTGGAGGGGGTCCGCACCCTCGACGAGGCCGTCGACGAGGTGCGCGAGGACAAGCGCGAGCGGGAGCAGGACCGCCACCGCAGGCGCGACCAGAACCGGCTGGACCGGGCCCGCATCAAGGCCCTGGGCCGGCAGAACCGTGCGTTCGGGCGGTCCCGCGCCCGCCAGGTCGACGTGCCGGGGCTGGCCCCCGGGTCGGGCTCCGCGCCTGTCGGCGCGGAGCCGGCCATAGCGGAAACGGGACAGCTGCCCGCCCCGCGCCGCCGGCCCTCCCTGCAGGCCGTGCACGGAACCGAGATCGCTGAGGTGACGGGCCCCCGGACGGTGGACCTCACCGCCGAGGACGACACCCAGACCATCCCGCGCCTCGACTCCCTCGAACGCAAACTCAAGGACCTGGAGCAGCAGTTCGGCTGACCGGCACCCCGGAGGGCCCGCCGCTCAGGCGGGCCCTCCGTCGTACGCCCCGTCGAATGCGCCTCCGTACGCCCGGTCGAGGGCACCGTCCAGCTCGAACCACACCACCTTGCCGCCGGCCTGCACCGGCGTATCCACGCCCCAGGCGTCGGCGAGGGCCTGCACCAGCACCAGTCCCCGGCCGTGCGTACCGTCGTCGGCGGTCGGTACGTACGGCCGGGGCCGGCGCGAGACGCGGTCCCGCACCTCCACCCTCAGCCGGTCCGCGGCGAGCGTCGCGGACACCTCGGCGCCCTGGTCGGTGTGGACGAGCGCATTGGTGACGAGCTCCGTGATCAGCAGCTCCGCCACCTCGGTGGTGTCGGCCCGGCACCGGTGGCGCATCAACTCCCGTAATGCCCGGCGCACTTCGCCCACCGCCTTGAGATCCGCCCGGCGCACGCTCCGGCTGATCTCCAGCGCGTCCACCGCTCCCCCGTCCTCGACGGACGGTTCACGCGGCACGGGCCGCCCTCTCACCCACTGCTTCCCGATCTTCGCCCCCACCCGCACGGCGATGCCCCTCCCCCGTGTGCCATGGCTCTCGAACTGGTCTACGGGATGCATGCCCGCCGGGACAGTCCGCACTCCTGCGGGCTTACGGGCGTGGCACGTTGCACAGGTTGGATCGAGCCATCCGGATCATCCGGCCCACCCCGCCGTCCAGCACGATCTTGCCGGCGGAAAGTGCAGAACCGGCCACCATCCCGGCGCAGATCCCGGGGGGAACGGACAGGGCGTTGGGATCGGTCACCACGTCCGCCGAGGCGGGCCCGTCATGCCGGAACGCGTCACGCAAAGCCCCCGTGAGCTGCTTGGGCCTCTCGACGCGGACCCCGTACGCGCCCGCCGCCCGGGCGATCGCCGCGAAATCGGGGTTGCGGTTGGTGGTTCCGTACGAGGGCAGGCCGGAAACCGGCATCTCCAACTCGATCATTCCGAGCGATGAGTCGTTGAACAGGACCACTTTGACGGGCAGGTCGTACTGCACCAGGGTGAGGAAATCTCCCACCAGCATCGAGAAACCACCGTCACCCGACATCGACACCACTTGACGGCCGCGGTCTGTGAACTGTGCGCCGATGGCCTGCGGGAGGGCATTGGCCATGGAGCCGTGGCTGAAGGAGCCGATGGTGCGCCGCTCGCCGTTCGGGGAACGATAGCGCGCCGCCCATACGTTGCACATGCCCGTGCCGATGCCGCACATCGCCCGCAGGGACGTCGAATCCTCCCAGCGGCTGGGACGCACCTGCTTCCGGCGCCTCTCACATCGGATGTGACGCGGCGGCCTTGCCCTACGGGACGTTCCAAGCGGAGACGACGGGTTGCCCGTCCTCGGTGGCCAGGAAGCTGAGAGTGCCCGGATGCGGGTGGCCGAGCAGTCGGCTCGCCGAGGCGTCGAGGCCGAGCCATCGCACGGTGAGCACGCGCGCCAGGTGGCCGTGCGCAACTAGGGCGACATCGCCCTTGGTCAGCAGCGGACGGATGCGGTCCAGCAGCGCGTCCGTGCGTGCGGCCACCTCCGTAAGCTCCTCGCCGGGGTGGTCGGCGTCACCGGGAATGACGCCGTCGCGCCACAGGTCCCAGCCTGGCCTCGACTCGCGGATCTGCTCGGCGGTCAGGCCTTCGTAGCCGCCGTAGTCCCACTCCAACAGGTTGGGATCGGGCTTGGCGCCGCTCAGGCCGGCGAGCTCAGCCGTCCGCATGGCGCGGCTCAGCGGGCTGCTGAACACGGCAACCAGACGGCGGTGAGCCAGCCTCGGAGCGAGGGCGCTGGCCGCAGCCTCGCCCGCTTCGGTCAGCGCAACGTCGGTCCGGCCGGCGTGCCGGCCCGACAGGCTCCACTCGGTCTGGCCGTGCCTGATCACTATCAGCTCACCCATAGCCGGTCACGCTATCCGATCTTGTGGCACTCCGAGACGGTTCCTTCGTCCCGGTCCGCCTCTGCCGTGTGCGCCTCCCATCCACGCACATTCCGCCCGGTCACGTCTCCCAGACCGTGGCGGCCGTCCGGTCGTCGGCGTAGCCCTTGAGGCGGATCTGGGTGTCCGCGAGGAAGGCCGCCAGACCCGGGGGCTCCGCACCGGCCCAGCGGGCCGCGAGTTCGGCCGAAAGGAGGCCCTCCTCCCGCATGGGGTCCGCGAGCCCGCCGGAACAGAGCAGCAGGGTGTCCCCGGGCTGCGCCACGGCGGCCCGGAAGCGGAAGCCGTCCCCTCCCGGCTCGCCCGGCTCCAGGTCCTGCCAGGTGCCGTCCCGCAGCCGGAACAGCCCGCCGGCGCCCGAGCCGAAGCAGACCCTGGTCTTGCACTCCGGATCGATGGGCAGCAGCAGCACGCGCAGCCCTGCGGTGTACGCGTCCTCGGGGAGCCCGAGCTCGGCGGCACGGGCCCGGAGGCGGCCGTAGCCCCGGTCGGTGAGCCGCTGGAGCCCCGAGCGCAGGGCGTCACGCCGGCCGGCGCGGATGTCGTCGGCCAGCCGCTCCCGGCTCCGGCCGACGGCGGACCCGATCCAGCGGCACAGCTCGGCGGCGGCGTCGGCGGCCCCGGGGGCGGCCCGGTCGCCACCGGCGAGGGCCGCGAGGACGAGGGCGTCGTCGCCGGTGCCGAAGCGGGCGGTCAGCAGGAAGTCCCGGCGGGCCTCGCCGCGGAAACGGGCGGAATCCCCGCGCACGGAGGTGGCGCGCAGGGTGTACGTGCCGTGCCGGGCCCCTTCGAGGACGGTGTCCGGCACGAGCCCGTCGAGCGTCCCGGGATCGGCGACGGGCAGCGCCCCTGGCTCGGCGGCATAGGTGGGCGCCCTGTCCCCCAGGTACCCCACCACGGGCCGCTCCCCGGCCCCGCCGGCGGCCCGGGATCCCGCGCCGGCGGGCCGGTCCCCGGCATCCGGCCGGGCATCCGGATCGGCGTGGGCTCCGCCACGCGGCTGTTGCCCGGGACCGGCCGGAGGCTCGGCGCCGGACCAGGCTTCCGGACCGGCCGGAGGGCCTGCCCAGGGCTGGACTCCGGGACCGGCCGGAGGCCCGGCTCCGGCCGACAGCCCGGTGTCGGCACCTGCACCGGCGCCGGCCGACGGCTGTCCCCCGGAACGGGGCGACGGCCCGGCGCCGGACCAGGCTTCCGGACCGGCTGCAGGGCCTGCCCAGGGCTGTTCCCCGGGACCGGCCGGAGGCTCGGCTCCGGGCCACGGCTGTCCCCCGGGACGGGGCGACGGCTCGGCGCCGGGCCGATGCCCCGTGTCTTCCCAGGGCCCCGGCCATGTGCCGGGGGCCGCACCCGTCCCGGGCGCGGGCACGGTTCGGGAGTCGGTGCCCGGGCCGGTGCCGGTGTGCGTGTCCGGCCGCGTACCCGCCCCGGGCGCGGGAGCGCCGTCCGTGGCGGACCACGGTCCGGACTCGGCTCCGGGCCGTGGACCCGTACCGGTGTCGGGTCCGGGACCCGCAGGCCAGGGGCCGGAGGCCTGCTCGGAGGCGGTCCCGGGGCGCGCTTCCCGGGTCGGGGCGGGGATCGGAGACCCGGGTGGGGTGTCCTGGGGGATGTCCTGGGGGACACCCCAGTGCCAATCCGGCGGTTCCTCCGGGAGTACGGGAGGAATCGTCACACTGCCGAGGCCGTAGCCGGTCGTGCCGGGCTCCCGGGGGTCCCGGGGTGGCAGCGGCTCCGGGCCGGCCTCCCGGCGCGGCCCGGGCAGCACGGCATGCTGCGGCGGTTCGGGCGGCACGGGCCCCGGTGGAGGTGGGGAGCCCGGCGGGGACGTCACGAACGACGCCGAGTGGAAACGGCTCTCCAGGGTGTCCCCCGGGTCCGGGACCGGTCCCGGGTCCGGGTCCTCGTACAGCTTCTGCCACCAGTCGTCCGCGCCCTGCTGACTCATGGGCTCATTCTCGGTCCCCCAGAGCGACAGAAAACGCCGAATACGCGAAAAGGGGTCCACCGGGCCGCCGCCCGGTGGACCCCTTCCGTATCCCTCGTACGACTCAGCGGATGCCGTACGCCCGCGCGACCGTCCGGGGGCGGCAGCACCTTCGCGTCGGGAGCCGCGGGCCGCCGTGCGGCCGCTTCGCTCCCGGTGACCGGTCTCTTCCCTGCTCCTCCGGGCGCTCCGTCGAACGGCTGTGCCGACGGCGGTGACGGCCAGACGGCTGTGGCAGCCGCTCCGAGTGCCGTGCGCGATATCGGGCGTACCGCTCTCCCGAGGTGAATTCCGGCCGACGGCGGCATTGCACGGCAAAACTGCCCGCAAGTGGCCTGCCACCGGCGGATGCTGTGGTGGCGTCACCTTGGCAGAGAGCCGGGGGGTGCGGCGATGATGTCCGCGGCGGGTTTGCGCCGTGGCCGCTTCCCGCCAGAGGGGTGCTGTGCCGAGGGGCCGAGACAGGGGCTGGGACGTGGGGTGGACGGGTTGCTGAGTGCGATAGGCCTGGACGAGGGCCAGGAGTCGGCGTACCGGGCGCTGGTGGCGCTGGGCGCGGCGGAGGTACCGGATCTGGCGCACCGGCTTTCGCTGCCGGTGCCGCAGACCGAGCGGGCCCTGCGGCATCTGGAGCGGCACGGGCTGGCGGCGCAGTCCTCGGCCCGGCAGGGGCGGTGGGTGGCGGCCCCGCCGGGGGTGGCGCTGGGGGCGCTGCTCGCCCAGCAGCGGCACGAGCTGGAGCGGGCGGAGCTGGCGGCGGCGCGGCTGGCCCAGGAGTACCGGGCGGAGGCGGCCGAGCCGTCGGTGCACGACATGGTGGAGGTCGTGACGGGCGCGAGCGCGGTGGCGCACCGCTTCCACCAGCTCCAGGTCGGCGCGGTGGAAGAAGTGTGCGCCCTGGTCAGCAGCCGGCCCCAGGTGGTGACGGCGTCGGACAACGAGGCGGAGGAGCAGGCCGCCGCGCGGGGTGTCGAGTACCGGGTGGTGATCGAGCGGGAGGTGTTGACCCTGCCGACCGGGATCCGGGAGGCGTCGACGGCGCTCGCGCGGGGCGAGGGCGTCCGGGTGACCCAGCAGGTCCCGACCCGGCTGGTGATCGCGGACAGGTCTCTGGCGCTGGTGCCGCTGACGGGGCCCGGGGCGGAGCCGGCGGCGCTGGTGGTGCACGCGTCGGGGTTGCTGGAGTCCCTGACGGGGCTGTTCGAGGCGGTGTGGCGGGAGGCGCTGCCGCTGCGGCTGGGGGCTGCGGGGGCGGAGGAGTCCGAGGGCGTTCCCGACACCGTGGATCTGGAGATCCTGACGCTGCTGCTGGCCGGCATGACGGACGCGAGCGTGGCGAAGCACCTGGATCTGGGGCTGCGGACGGTGCAGCGGCGGGTCAAGGGCCTGATGGAGCTGTCCGGGGTCACGACCCGGCTCCAGTTGGGCTGGCATGCGTACGAACGGGGCTGGCTGGCCCGATAGCCCCTGGTCCGTCACGCTGAGCAGATGGATCTGCCTCAGCTGCTCCTGGTGGGGCTGGTGCTGCTGCTCGGGGTCCTCGGGGTGCTGGTCCCGGGTGTTCCGGGGAGCTGGCTGGTCTGGGCGGGCGTGCTGTGGTGGGCGCTGCACGAGCGCTCGGCGCTCGCGTGGTCCCTGCTGGTCTCGGCGACGGCCCTGCTGCTGGTGGTCCAGATCATCGAGTGGCAGCTGCCGCCGCGGCGGCTGCGCGGGGTGGGGGTCACCCGCCGGATGGCGGTGTACGCGGGTGCGGGTGCGCTGCTCGGCTTCGTGGTGGTGCCGGTGCTGGGGGCGGCTGCGGGGTTCGTCGGCGGCATCTACCTGTGCGAGCGGCTGCGGCTGGGCACGCACGGCGAGGCCTGGGCCTCGGTCCGGGCGGTGATGCGGGCGGTGGGGACGAGCGTCCTGGTGGAGTTGCTCGCGTGCCTGATGGTGGTGGGCGCGTGGGTCGGGGCGGTACTGGTCAGTTGACGGACCGGCGCCGCCGCGTTCGGTTGCGGCGGGCGGCGGCCTACGGCCGTGGGTCCAGGACCTGGCCCGGGCCCCGGTCGGCCGCGCGCCCGATGCCGTGGGGCGGCGGCGCTGCGAGGCTGGTGTGCATGACGGAGTTCAAGGGTTTCAGCGAAGCGGAGCTGGCGTACCTCGGGTCGCAGCGCCTGGGGCGGCTGGCGACGGTGGACGCGGCCGGGCAGCCGCAGGCGAACCCGGTGGGGTTCTTCCCGCAGGAGGACGGGACGATCCTCATCGGCGGCCTCTCTATGGGGACGACGAAGAAGTGGCGCAACCTCCGGGGGAATCCGCGGCTCGCGCTGGTGGTGGACGACCTGGTGAGCACCCGGCCGTGGAAGGTCCGCGGCATCGAGATCCGCGGCCGCGCCACGCTCGAAGTGGGCCCGCACTCTCTGGGGCCGCACTTCAGCCCGGAGGTGATCCGGATCCACCCCGAGCGGGTGTTCGCGTGGGGCCTGGACGGCTGACCCCTGACGGAGCAGGGGCCGGCCGTCCGGGCACCGGGGGTCAGAAACGGCCGTTGTGCTTCGCGGCGTAATTGGCCCGGCCGACGGCCGACTTCATCCGCCAGTCCCGGCGGATCTCGGCGCGGAGCCTGGCGTCCGTCTTCGCGACGATCCGCTGGTTCTCCCGGATCAGCTTGCGGTAGCTCTCCAGGCGCCGCTCCGGCAGCGCGCCGGACTCGACCGCTTCGAGGACCGCGCACCCCGGCTCGGCCTCGTGCGCGCAGTCGTGGAAGCGGCAGTCGGCCGCGTACTCCTCGATCTCCGAGAAGACCTGGCCGACGCCGGCCTCGGCGTCCCACAGGCCGACGCCCCGCAGCCCCGGCGTGTCGATGAGGACGCCCCCGCCGGGCAGTGCCAGCAGGTTGCGGGTGGTCGTCGTGTGCCGGCCCTTGCCGTCCACGTCGCGCGCGGCCTGGACGTCCATGACGTCGCAGCCGAGGAGTGTGTTCGCGAGGGTGGACTTGCCCGCGCCGGAGATGCCGAGCAGCACGCTCGTACCGCCGGCGACGACGGCCGCCAGTACGTCCGTGCCCTCCCCGGTCAGGGAGGAGACGGTGAGGACGTCGACGCCCGGCGCCGTGGTCTCCACGTCCTGGACCAGGTGCGAGAGCGTCACCGGGTCCGGTACGAGGTCCGCCTTGGTCAGGACGACCAGCGGCTGCGCGCCGGACTCCCAGGCGAGGGCCAGGAAGCGCTCGATGCGGCCGAGGTCGAGCTCGACGGCCAGGGAGACCGCGATGATCGCGTGGTCGACGTTGGCGGCCAGGATCTGCCCCTCGGAGCGCTGCGAGGAGGTGGAGCGCACGAAGGCGGTGCGGCGCGGCAGGTACGTCCTCACGTACCGGGGGCTGCCGGTCGCCTCGACGGCGGCCCAGTCACCGGTGCAGATGACGCGGAGCGGGTCGTGCGGGGTGACGAAGGCGGTGTCGGCGCGGACGATGCCGTCCGCGGTCATGACGTCGCACTGGCCGCGGTCCACGCGCACCACGCGGCCGGGCAGCAGGCCCTGCGCGGCGTGGGGGGCGAACTCGGCCTCCCACGCCTCGTCCCAGCCGAAGGGGGTGAGGGCGTGCGAGTACGGAGAAGACGGAGAGGAAGAGGAAGACAAGGGAAACCCTTCACAGGGTGGCCCCGGCAGCGCGCGCCCAGCGGCGCGCGAAGAGGTGTGAGGTCAGCCGGAGACCACGGAAGTGACATTGATGGTCTTCTGGGTGCGGTCCGCGCCCTGCGTGACGACAGTCATCAATGAACTCACCTCCGGGTCATGCACGTGCTGGAAGTTCCGCGCCGGTCCGGCGGGAACACGATCACCGTAGCAAGTGCGCTCAGACGTACGCCAATTCTTTTCCGGCTTCTTTTTCCCGCTTCCTTTTCCGGTCGTCGTCCGCCGGGCCCGGCCCGTGTCCGATTCGTTCAAGACCGCCGGACGGGACGGCTCCTAGCCTGGGCCCATGACTCCCCGACTCGACCTGATGGGCCTGATCGTCTCCGACATGGCCGCCTCGCTCGCCTTCTACCGCCGTCTGGGCCTGGACATCCCGGCCGGGGCGGAGGAACAGCCCCATGTGGAGGCCGTCCTCCCCGGCGGGCTCCGCATCGCCTGGGACACGGAGGACGTCATCCGCTCCTTCGACCCGTCCTGGACCCGGCCCGCCGGGGACGGCCGGTGGGGGCCCGCGTTCCTCTGCGACTCCCCCGCCGAGGTGGACGCGGTGTACGCCGGGCTGACGGACGCCGGGTACAAGGGGCATCTGGCGCCCTGGGACGCCTTCTGGGGGCAGCGCTACGCCGTCGTCCTGGACCCGGACGGCTGCCAGGTCTCCCTGTTCGCCCCCGCCGGGGACGGGGCGTAGGCCGCCGCGTAGGCCCCCGGGGTGGTGCCGGCCAGCGCCCGCACCTCGCGGGCGAAATGGGCCTGGTCGGCGTACCCGGCCCGGTACGCCACCTCGGCCTGCGCCAGCCCCCGCCGGGCCAGCGCCAGCGCCCGCTGGAGCCGCAGCACCCGCCCGAGCGTGCGGGGTCCGTAGCCGAAGGCGTCGAGCGAGCGCCGGTGCAGCTGGCGCGCCCCGAGGCCGACCGCCGCGGCCACGGCGGCCACCGACTCCCCCGCGCGGAGTCCGGCCGCCACCCGGGCGGCGAGGGGGTCGGAAGGCGCGCTCCGGGCCGCGCGGGCACGGGCCAGCCGCTCCAGCCCCGCCCCGGGGTCCTCGTACGCGGCCATCCGCTCGGCGAGGCCGCGCACCTGCGGCCCCGGCCAGAGGTCGGCCAGCTCCACCCGCCGGTCGCGCAGCTCGTGCGCCGGTACGCCGAGCAGCGCGGGCGCCGTGCCGGGGGCGAACCTCAGCCCGGCGAAGACCCCGCCCGGCACCTCTCCGGCGGAGTGCGGTCCGGTGTCGGGGCCGGCCACCAGCAGCCGCCCGCCGATCCACAGCAGGTCCATGCAGCCGTCGGGCAGCACCGGCCCGCCGGGTGCGCCGTCATGCCGCCACACGACGGCGCCGGACATCAGTCGGGACGGCCGCTCCTCGTACACGGAGCCAGGCTACGGCGGGGCCGGCGGTCGGTGCCCGGCGGTCAGTGCTTGCGCAGCCGGGAGGAGTAGTCCTCGGGCGGCAGGAAGTTCGACCACCGTTCCGGGAACTCGGACGGCATCCCGGCGTCCCCCTCGTCGTCGTCCTCCGACTCGCCCTCGGCGAGCGCCCGCCAGGCGGCGGCCCGCGCGACCAGCTGCGCGGCCCGGACCTCCCGGGCCCGCTCGTTCGCCTCGCGGGCGGCGGCGGTGGCCACGGACGGCCAGACGCGGTCGATGGCGGCGTTCACGGCCGCGCCGACCAGGACCGCGAAGGCCGACACGCCGATCCACAGCAGCACGGCGACGGGCGCGGCCAGTGATCCGTAGATCGTCGGGCCCTCGACGGTGTTCGTGAGGTAGATCCGCAGCAGGAACGAGCCCAGCACCCACATGGCGAGCGCCACCAGCGCGCCCGGCACGTCCTCGATCCAGGGGGAGCGCACGGGGACGGACACGTGGTACAGGGTGGTCAGGAAGGCGATGGACAGCAGGGTGACGGTCGGCCAGTAGAGCACTGCGATCACCTCGGTGCTCCAGGGCACCCAGCGGACGACCGCGTCCGGCCCGGCCACCATCAGCGGCAGCACGATCGCGCCGATCACCAGTGCGACCACGTACAGCAGGAAGGACAGCAGCCGGGTCTTGACGATGCCGCGCTGGCCGTCGAGCCCGTACATCACGGTGATGGTGTCGATGAAGACGTTGACGGCCCGCGAGCCCGACCACAGGGCGAAGGCGAAGCCGAGGGAGATCAGGTCGGGGCGGCCGCCGCGGGTGACGTCGTCGAGCATCGGTCTCGCGATGTCGTTGACGCCCCGGTCGGAGAGCACCGTGCCGACCGCGCTCAGGATGTTCTCCTCGATGGAGGCCACGAAGGTGCCGCCCGTCCAGCCGTCCACGTACCCGAGCAGGCCCAGCAGGCCGAGGAACAGCGGCGGCAGCGACAGCAGCGTGAAGAACGCCGCCTCGGCCGCCAGGCCGAGGATCCGGTACTCGACGCACGAATTGACCGTGTCTTTCAGGAGCAGCCACGCCATCTTGCGCTTGGAGACGTTGCGGTAGAGGGCGCGGGCCCGATGGAGTCGCCCGGGGACCCGCTCGGGTGTTTCTTTTGCTGGCTGCACGTCCTTACGGTATCCGCATGGCAGCCACCACCCATACCGTCACCAACCAGGCCCCTCCCCTGGCGGGCTACGACGTCTACGGCACCGACCGGGCCCTGAGCGAGGGCGTGGAGCGGCACCTGTCGGCCGCTGCACCCGAACTCCTCGGCGAGGTGCGGGAGGAGCTCTCGGAACTGGGGCGGGCGGCGGGCTCGGCGCAGGCCCAGCGGTGGGGTGCGCTGGCGAACGAGAACCCGCCGCGACTGCGTACGCACGATCGGTACGGCAACCGGATCGACGAGGTGGAGTTCCATCCGGCCTGGCACCGGCTGCTCGGGCACGCGGTGGGCGCCGGGCTGACCGATGCGTGGGGGCGGCCGGCCGGACATCTGCGCCGGGCGGCCGGATTCCTCGTGTGGTCGCAGGCCGAGGCGGGGCACGGCTGCCCGGTGTCGATGACCCATGCGGCCGTGCCGGCGCTGCGGACGGATCCGGAGCTGGCCGCCGAGTGGGAGCCGCGGCTGACCTCGCACGTGTACGAGGAGGGGCTGCGGCCGGCCGCGCAGAAGGCCGGGGTGCTGTTCGGCATGGGGCTGACGGAGAAGCAGGGCGGCAGCGACGTACGGGCGAACACGACGGCGGCGAAGCCCCTGGACGCGGCGGGCGAGTACCTGCTGACGGGGCACAAGTGGTTCTGCTCGGCGCCGATGTCGGACGGGTTCCTGGTGCTGGCGCAGGCGGCCGCCGCCGGGGCGGACCGTCTGACGTGCTTCCTGGTCCCGCGGGTGCTGCCGGACGGCTCGCGCAACGTGTTCGCGATCCAGCGCCTGAAGGACAAGCTCGGCAACCGGTCGAACGCGTCCGCGGAGGTGGAGTTCGACGGGACGTGGGCGCGGCGGGTCGGCGAGGAGGGCCGCGGGGTGCGGACCATCATCGGGATGGTCGCGGCGACCCGGCTGGACTGCGTCCTCGGCTCGGCCGCGCTGATGCGGCAGGCGCTGACGCAGGCCGTACACCACGCGGAGCACCGCTCTGTTTTCGGAGCACGGCTCATCGAGCAGCCGCTGATGCGCAACGTGCTGGCCGACCTGGCGCTGGAGTCGGAGGCGGCGACCACGCTCGCGCTGCGCCTCGCCTCCGCCTACGACGCCGGAACGGAGCAGGAGCGGGCCTTCCTGCGCATCGCAGTGCCCGCGGCGAAGTACTGGGTGACCAAGCGCTGTACGCCGATGGTGGCCGAGGCGCTGGAGTGTCTGGGCGGCAACGGCTACGTCGAGGAGTCCGGGCTGCCGCGGCTGCTGCGCGAGTCCCCGCTGAACTCGATCTGGGAGGGCTCGGGCAACGTGCAGGCCTTGGACGTGCTGCGGGCGCTGCGGCGCGAGCCGCAGGCGCTGAACGCGTTCCTCGTCGAGGTGGGGCTGGCGCGCGGCGCCGACCACCGGCTGGATTCGGCCGTCAAGGGACTGCTGACGGAGCTGGCGGACCTGGAGGGCATCGAGGCGCGGGCGCGGCGGGTGGTGGAGCGCATCGCCCTGGTGCTCCAGGGCTCGCTGCTGGTGCGCTGGGCGCCGCCGGAGGTGGCGGACGCGTTCTGCGCCTCGCGCCTGGGCGGGGACGGGGGTGCGGCCTTCGGCACGCTGCCGCACAGCCTGGGGCTGGGTGCGCTGGTCGAACGGGCGCGGATCGCGGGCTAGGTTCCAGGCCCTGTCCCCAAACAGGTCCGAGCCGGGATCCGGGCCCGTTGACCGGGAGCAGGGGTGGCGCCGCGCCGACTCGGCACCACCCCTGATCCGAAAGCCCCGAGGAGGAGCTGTCACGCCGCGAGGCGACGTGCGGACAGTTTCGGTCGGGGGATCGGGAGTTGGCGAGAGTTGCATACCGTTGCAACCCTCTGAGTCGGAACCGTCCGGCGTGCGTGCCCGGGGACGCGGCACGCGTGGACCACCCGGGCGGGTTCCCTCGTACGTCCTGTTCCACACGGGGAGGTTCCGGTGGCCCACACCGCAGGCAGCACGGTCGATGTGGCACGCATCTCGGCCATGGACGCGCGGGAGGCCGCGCGTCTGCTCAAGGGGGTGCGGGCGGCCGCGCTGGCCGGGGACCGGCCGCCGGCCGAGCCCCGTCCGGAGATCGCCGAGTCCTGGCGGCGGATGCTGGCCTGCGGGGTGCACCCGGACCGGGACGCGCGTTCGCGGATGCTGTCGGCGGCCGAGACCGAGGAGCGGCGGCAGGTCTCGCCGCTGCGGGAGATCCTGCCGGTGTTGCGCGAGGGGCTGCTGCCGACGCTGGACACGGCGCTGCACATCATGGTCGTCGCCGACGCGGAAGGGCGGCTGCTGTGGCGGGAGGGGGCCCCGTCGATCCTGCGCAAGGCGGACCGGCTCGGGTTCTCGGTGGGCGCCGACTGGGACGAGGCGGTGGTCGGCACCAACGGGGTGGGCACCGCCCTGGTGGCCCTGCGGCCCGTGCAGGTGTTCTCGGCGGAGCACTTCGTCTCCAGCCACCACGAGTGGACCTGCGCGGGGGCCCCGGTGCGGGACCCGCGGGACGGGCGGCTGCTGGGCGTGGTCGACGTCAGCGGACCGCTGGCCACCATGCACCCGGCGACGCTGGCGTGGGTGAGCTCGGTGGCCCGGCTCGCGGAGCGGGAGCTGCGGATCCGGCACCTGGAGTCGCTGGAGCGGCTGCGGGCGGTCGCGGCGCCGCTGCTGGCCCGGCTGCCGGAGCAGGCCCTGGCGGTGGACCCGCACGGCTGGACGGCGGCGGTGACGGGCCTGGCCCCGGTGGACCGGATCCCGCTGCCGAGGGGGTTCGGGCCGGGCCGGGGGTGGGTGCCGCAGCTCGGGGACTGCCTGGTGGAGCCGCTGCCGGGCGGCTGGCTGCTGCGCCTGGCGAAGACGCCGGGCACCGCCGCGGCGGCGAGCCGGGTCGTCCTGGACCTGAGCCGTCCGCGCGCGTGGTCGGCGAGGGTGTACGGGGCCGCCGGGAGCTGGTCCCAGGAGCTGAGCCCACGCCACGCGGAGCTGCTGTTCCTGCTGGCGGAGAGCCCGCGGGGGCGGTCGGCGGCGGAGCTGTCGGCGGAGCTGTTCGGCGACCCGACGCGGACGGTGACGGTCCGGGCGGAGCTGTCCCGGGTGCGGCGGAACCTGGGCGGGGTCCTGACCCACCGCCCGTACCGCTTCGCGGACGACGTCGAGGTGGAGCTGATCCGCCCCGGGGACCCGGCGGAGCTGCTGCCGCATTCCACGGCACCGGCGGTGATCAAGGCCCGCCTGGGCCGTACGGGTCCGGGCATGATTCCCTGACCTGCATGAGCGCCATCACTCTGACCACCTGGTCCCTGGAAATGACCTCGCCGCAGGACCTGGTCCGGGCCGCCGTCCCAGGGCCTGAGATCCGTGTCCGTCGGGCGGAGGTCCCCTCGCCGGAGTTCAGCCGCTTCCTCTACGCCTCGGTGGGCGGGGACATCCACTGGACGGACCGGCTGTCGCTGACCCGCGCGCAGTGGGTGGAGCAGCTGAACCGCCCCGGCGTGGAGACGTGGGTGGCGTACGACCGCGGGACGCCGGCGGGGTACGTGGAGCTCGACCCGCAGGACGACGGCGTGGTGGAGATCATGTACTTCGGCCTGCTCCCGGACTTCCGGGGGCGCCGCATCGGCGGGCACCTGCTGACGCTCGGGGTCGAGGCGGCGTGGTCCCTGGCGGACCGCTGGCCCGGCCGGCAGGCCACGACCCGGGTCTGGCTCCACACGTGCAGCCAGGACGGCCCGACGGCGATGGACAACTACCTCCGCCGCGGCTTCAAGGTCTTCCGCACGGAGACGGAGCCGAAGGAGTCCACCCCCACCCCGGGCCCCTGGCCGGGCGCCTGACCCCTCCGGGGCGCCGCCCGCCGGGGCGGCCCCCACCCCGACCGCCGGTCCGGCCGGCCCGGGGACCGCCCCCTGACCGCCCGAGCCCGGGGCCGACGCCCTCGGGAGACTCCGGTGCGGGGTCCCGCCGGCCGGGCGCGAGCGGGGCTCGCGAGAGCAGGGACACAGGGCCCACCGCGAGGGCCCGGGTAGCTTGTATTGAGCTCCGGCCCCACCGGCCCCGTGCCCCTCATGGCGTGACCCCCGTCACTACGTCTCGCGATTCGAGACGACTTCGTCCACATCATGGACAGTAGTGGACTCCTCCAATCGGCACATGACACGCTTCCGCCATGAATGGAGCTGGAATTGCCTTGGTGAGTCGGCGGCACGTCGACCTCGGCCGCATGTCCAGCGCCATCTGTCCGGCGAGCTGACGGAACCAGCCACCGCCGCACGTCGCCGTCGTCCCCGCCGCTGCGGACGCGTCGACCACCCGAAGCACCCGCACGTCCCCTGAAGGCAGAAGACCGCCCTGACCACCGGAAACACCGGAAACGGGCGGCAATCAGCCGCACCTGCTCAGCGGCAGGGCTGATTGCCAGGGGGCATCCCGCCACCCCCGCCTGCCCTTGCCTTGAGCCGCCGAAGAAGGATGTACCGCCATGGCCGCCACCCCCGAAACGCCCGCCGCCGCGCGCCGAAAGACCGGCCGTCACCGCGGTGAGGGTCAGTGGGCCGTTGGACACCACACCCCCCTCAACGGCAACGAGCAGTTCAAAAAGGACGACGACGGTCTCAACGTGCGGACGCGCATTGAGACGATCTACTCCAAGACGGGCTTCGACTCGATCGACCCCAACGACCTGCGCGGCCGTATGCGCTGGTGGGGCCTGTACACCCAGCGCAAGCCCGGGATCGACGGCGGCAAGACCGCGATCCTGGAGCCGGAGGAGCTGGACGACAAGTACTTCATGCTGCGCGTCCGCATCGACGGCGGCCGGCTCACCACCGAGCAGCTCCGCGTGATCGGCGAGATCTCGCAGGAGTTCGCGCGCGGGACCGCCGACCTCACCGACCGCCAGAACGTGCAGTACCACTGGATCCGGATCGAGGACGTCCCGGAGATCTGGCGCCGCCTGGAGGCCGTCGGCCTCTCGACCACCGAGGCCTGCGGTGACACGCCCCGCGTCATCCTCGGCTCGCCCGTCGCCGGCATCGCCCAGGACGAGATCATCGACGGCACGCCCGCCATCGAGGAGATCCACCGCCGGATCGTCGGCAACAAGGACTTCTCCAACCTGCCCCGCAAGTTCAAGTCCGCGGTCTCCGGCTCGCCGCTGCTCGACGTGGCGCACGAGATCAACGACGTCGCCTTCGTCGGCGTGAACCACCCCGAGCACGGCCCCGGCTTCGACGTCTGGGTCGGCGGCGGTCTCTCCACCAACCCCAAGCTGGGCGTCCGCCTGGGCACCTGGGTCTCGCTCGACGAGGTCCCGGACGTCTACGAGGGCGTCATCTCGATCTTCCGCGACTACGGCTACCGCCGCCTGCGCACCCGCGCCCGGCTGAAGTTCCTCGTCGCCGACTGGGGCCCGGCCAAGTTCCGCCAGGTCCTGGAGGACGAGTACCTGAAGCGGAAGCTCTCCGACGGCCCCGCGCCCGAGCAGCCCAGCGGCCAGTGGCGCGACCACGTCGGCGTCCACCAGCAGCAGGACGGCCGCTTCTACGTCGGCTTCGCGCCCCGCGTCGGCCGCGTGGACGGTGCCACCCTGACGAAGATCGCGGACGTCGCCGAGCAGCACGGCTCCGGCCGCCTGCGCACCACCGCCGAGCAGAAGATGATCGTCCTCGACATCGAGGCGGACCGCGTCGACTCCGTCGTCGCCGCGCTGGAGGCGCTGGACCTGCGGGTCACGCCGTCCCCGTTCCGCCGCGGCACGATGGCCTGCACCGGCATCGAGTTCTGCAAACTGGCCATCGTCGAGACGAAGGCGCGCGGCGCCTCGCTGATCGACGAGCTGGAGCGGCGCCTGCCGGAGTTCGCCGAGCCGCTCACCATCAACATCAACGGCTGCCCGAACGCCTGCGCCCGTATCCAGGTGGCGGACATCGGTCTCAAGGGCCAGCTGGTCCTGGACGACGACGGCAACCAGGTGGAGGGCTACCAGGTCCACCTGGGCGGCGCTCTCGGCCTGGAGGCCGGCTTCGGCCGCAAGGTCCGCGGCCTCAAGGTCACTTCGGCCGGTCTGCCCGACTACGTCGAGCGGGTCGTCACGCGCTTCCAGGACCAGCGCGAGGACGGCGAGCGCTTCGCCGCCTGGGTCGGCCGCGCCAAGGACGAGGACCTCTCGTGAGCGAGCGCGCCGCACCGTTCTACTGCCCGTACTGCGGCGACGAGGACCTGTTTCCCCACGAGACGGGTCACGGCGCCTGGGAATGCAGGGCCTGCAACCGGGCCTTCCAGCTGAAGTACCTCGGGCTGCTGGCCCGGGGTGTCCGGACCGATTCAGCCGGAGGGGACAAGATATGACGACGAGTCAGGCAATGGGGACGACGCGCGACCTCAAGGCGCTGGCCGAGCAGGCGGGCCGCGACCTTGAGGACGCCTCCCCGCTGGAGATCCTCACGTGGGCGGCCGAGACCTTCGGCCGGAAGTTCGCCGTGACCTCCTCCATGGAGGACGCGGTGGTCGCCCACCTGGCGTCCCGCGCCTTCCCCGGCGTGGACGTGGTCTTCCTCGACACGGGCTACCACTTCGAGGAGACCATCGGCACCCGCGACGCGGTCGAGGCCGTGATGGACGTCAACGTCATCACCCTCACCCCGCGGCAGACGGTGGCCGAACAGGACGCGGAGTACGGCCCGAAGCTGCACGACCGCGACCCGGACCTGTGCTGCGCGCTGCGCAAGGTCAAGCCGCTGGAAGAGGGTCTGACCGCGTACGAGGCATGGGCGACGGGCCTGCGCCGCGACGAGTCCCCGACCCGGGCGAACACCCCGGTGGTCGGCTGGGACGAGAAGCGGCAGAAGGTCAAGATCTCGCCGATCGCCCGCTGGACCCAGGACGACGTGGACGCGTACGTCGCCGAGCACGGCGTCCTGACCAACCCGCTGCTGATGGACGGCTACGCCTCCGTCGGCTGCGCCCCCTGCACCCGCCGCGTGGCGGAGGGCGAGGACGCGCGCGCGGGCCGCTGGGCGGGGCGCGCGAAGACCGAGTGCGGACTGCACGGCTGATGACAGATCTCAAAGAACCGACGGAGACGAGAACGATGAGCGTGAGCGACCAGGGCGCCACCGTGTGGCTGACCGGGCTGCCGAGCGCGGGCAAGACGACCATCGCCTACGCGCTGGCCGAGCGGCTGCGCGCCGGGGGCCACCGCGTGGAGGTCCTCGACGGCGACGAGATCCGCGAGTTCCTCTCCGCCGGCCTGGGCTTCACCCGGGAAGACCGCCACACCAACGTGCAGCGGATCGGCTTCGTCGCCGAACTCCTCGCGAGCAACGGCGTCAAGGCGCTCGTGCCGGTGATCGCGCCGTTCGCGGACAGCCGCGAGGCCGTCCGCAAGCGGCACGCCGCCGAGGGCACCCCGTACCTGGAGGTCCACGTGGCCACCCCGGTCGAGGTCTGCTCCGAGCGTGACGTGAAGGGCCTGTACGCCAAGCAGGCGGCGGGCGAGATCTCCGGTCTGACCGGCGTCGACGACCCGTACGAGGCCCCGGAGTCCCCGGACCTCCGCATCGAGTCGCACACGCAGACCGTGCAGGAGTCGGCTTCGGCCCTGCACGCACTGCTCACCGAGAGGGGTCTGGCATGACGGCCACCGTCGCCCACCTGCACGACGAGACGGACGCTCCCTACGCGCTGTCGCACCTGGACGCCCTCGAATCGGAGGCCGTGCACATCTTCCGCGAGGTGGCGGGCGAGTTCGAGAAGCCGGTGATCCTGTTCTCCGGCGGCAAGGACTCGATCGTGATGCTGCACCTGGCGCTGAAGGCGTTCGCGCCGGCGCCGGTGCCGTTCACGCTGCTGCACGTCGACACCGGGCACAACTTCCCCGAGGTCCTCGCGTACCGCGACCGGGCCGTGGCGAAGCACAACCTGCGCCTGCACGTGGCCTCCGTCCAGGAGTACATCGACGCCGGCAAGCTGCGCGAGCGCCCCGACGGTGTCCGCAACCCGCTGCAGACCGTCCCCCTCACGGAGGCGATCCAGAGCCGCAAGTTCGACGCCGTGTTCGGCGGCGGCCGCCGCGACGAGGAGAAGGCCCGCGCCAAGGAGCGCGTGTTCTCCCTGCGTGACGAGTTCTCCCAGTGGGACCCGCGCCGTCAGCGCCCCGAGCTGTGGCAGCTCTACAACGGCCGCCACGCGCCCGGTGAGCACGTGCGCGTCTTCCCGCTGTCCAACTGGACCGAGCTGGACGTGTGGCAGTACATCGCCCGCGAGGGCATCGAACTGCCGGAGATCTACTTCGCCCACGAGCGCGAGGTGTTCCAGCGCAACGGCATGTGGCTGACGGCCGGCGAGTGGGGCGGCCCGAAGGAGGGCGAAACGCCCGAGACGCGTCTCGTCCGCTACCGCACCGTCGGTGACATGTCCTGCACCGGTGCCGTCGACTCCGACGCCACCACACTGGACGCCGTGATCACCGAGATCGCCGCCTCCCGGCTCACCGAGCGGGGCGCGACCCGCGCCGACGACAAGATGTCCGAGGCCGCGATGGAAGACCGCAAGCGCGAAGGGTACTTCTAGAAATGACCTCCACCACCGATCAGGTCGCCAACCTGGCCGACCTTGCAGCGACCACGCTGCTGCGCTTCGCGACCGCCGGTTCCGTCGACGACGGCAAGTCCACGCTGGTCGGACGGCTGCTGCACGACTCCAAGTCGGTCCTGACCGACCAGCTGGAGGCCGTCGAGCGGGTGTCGGCCGATCGCGGCCAGGACGCCCCGGACCTCGCGCTGCTCACCGACGGCCTGCGGGCCGAGCGGGAGCAGGGCATCACCATCGACGTCGCCTACCGCTACTTCGCCACCGCCCGGCGCCGGTTCATCCTCGCGGACACCCCGGGGCACGTGCAGTACACGCGGAACATGGTCACCGGCGCGTCCACCGCCGACCTGGCCGTGGTCCTGGTCGACGCCCGCAACGGCGTGATCGAGCAGACCCGCCGGCACGCCGCCGTCGCGGCCCTGCTGCGCGTCCCGCATGTGGTCCTGGCCGTCAACAAGATGGACCTCGTCGGCTACGAGGAGGCGGTCTTCGCGAAGATCGCCGCCGAGTTCACCGCGTACGCCTCCGACCTGGGCGTCCCGGAGATCACCGCGATCCCGATCTCGGCGCTCGCCGGCGACAACGTGGTCGAGCCCTCCGCCCACATGGACTGGTACGGCGGCCCGACGGTGCTGGAGCACCTGGAGACCGTCCCCGTCAGCCACGACCTCACCGCCTGCCCGGCGCGTTTCCCGGTGCAGTACGTGATCCGCCCGCAGACCGCCGAGCACCCCGACTACCGCGGCTACGCGGGCCAGATCGCCTCGGGCGTGCTGCGCGTCGGCCAGGCCGTCACCGTCCTGCCCTCGGGCCGTACCTCGGTCATCGCCGGTATCGACGCGCTCGGCGAGTCCGTGGACATCGCCTGGGCCCCGCAGTCGGTGACGGTGCGTCTGACGGACGACATCGACATCTCGCGCGGCGATCTGATCGCACCGTCCGCGAGCGCCCCGGCCACCACGCAGGACGTCGTCGCCACCGTGTGCCACGTGGCCGACCAGCCGCTGGCCGTCGGCGCGCGGGTGCTGCTCAAGCACACCACGCGCACGGTCAAGGCGATCGTCAAGGAGATCCCGTCGCGGCTGACCCTGGACGACCTGTCCCAGCACCCGAACCCCGGGCAGCTGGTGGCCAACGACATCGGCCGTGTCGTCGTCCGCACCGCCGAGCCGCTCGCGCTCGACGCGTACGCCGACTCGCGCCGCACCGGTTCCTTCCTGCTGATCGACCCGGCGGACGGCACCACGCTGGCGGCCGGCATGGCGGGCGAGTCCTTCGCCTCCCGTGCCGAGACGACCGTCCAGGCGGATGAAGAAGGGTGGGACTTCTAACCCGTGTCCGCCGACATCTACTCCACCTTCGCGAAGGAGGGCGGCCGCGTGGGCAGCGGCGCCCTCGGCAGCGGCCAGGGAGGAGTGGCGCGATGTGCGCGATGACCGAATTGCCGTCGGCATCCCGCCTTCGCGCCCTCACCCCCCGCGAGCCGTACCCGTCCTTGCTCCACAGACGAAGACCTGCGTCATGAGTTGACGCTGCGAGAGGAAGACCTCCGTGCCTGCCACCGGCAACACCCCCAAGACCGCGCGCCGCGGTATCGTCGCTGCCGCCGCCCTGCCGCTCCTGATCGGCGCACTCGCCTCGTGCGGCTACGGCTCGCAGGCCGAGAAGGACGACGGCAAGACGTCCGCCGCCCCTGCCGCCGACGCGAAGAAGCTGTCCGCCCCCGAGGTCCGCATCGGGTACTTCCCGAACCTGACG
>NZ_JBEORW010000012.1:0-199767 GCF_040302565.1 Streptomyces sp. NPDC097981 | reverse complement strand
CGCTGTTGAGTTCTCAAGGAACGGACGCTTCCTTCGTACTCACCCTCTCGGGCTTTCCTCCGGGCTTTCGTTCTTGCGTTTCCGACTCTATCAGAGTCGGTCCCGCTTGCTTTCCAGGTCCTTCGCTTTCGCGTTTTCCCTTTCCGGCGATTCCGACTCTATCAGATCCTTTCGGGCCTGACTCCCAGTCAGCGGGCCTCCCGCGAAGCGGAAGTTGTTGCAGTCTGCTTGGGCCGTTGGGCCCTTGCAGCGAGTGAGACAGTAGCGGATTCCTTGCCCCCGAACCTAATCGGGGGCCGCGTCCTCGGACACGGATTCCTCATTCGCAAATACGCATGAAAACGAGACGACGCAGTGCATCGTTCGTTCGAATGTGTAGTGCGGGATGGCTGTCCGGGGACCGACCGGAGTCGGCGCTCACGTCGGACAACTCGAAGAACCTTACGGATCTCGGAGTTCTGTGTCAACTCCAGGACAGGGCTCGCCCCTGAAGGCTACGCTCTCCCCCATGACTACGCATGCGCTCACGTCCAGCCTTCGCTGGTGGGCCGCCTGACGGCGGCCGACTTCCACGCGAGCACGCATGCGCTCACGGCCGCCGCTAGGGCGGCCGTTTCTGTTTCTCCCCTCCCGGGAGTGGCTCGGTCGCCCGCCGCGGCAGCCTCCACACCAGCCACGAACAGGGAGACAGGACATGACGAGGATCTTCAGCGGGGTCAAGCCGACCGGGCATCTGACGCTGGGGAACTACCTGGGGGCCATCCGGCAGTGGGTCGCCGCCGACCAGGAGCCGGGCGATGCGCTGTTCTGCGTCGTCGACCTCCATGCGCTGACCGTCGAGCACGATCCTGCGCGGGTGCGCCGGCTCAGCAGGCAGGCGGCGACGCTCCTGCTCGCCTCCGGGCTGACCCCGCAGAAATGCACCCTGTTCCTGCAGAGCCACGTCGACGAGCACACCCGGCTCTCGTACCTGCTGGAGTGCACCGCCACCGACGGGGAGCTGCGGCGGATGATCCAGTACAAGGAGAAGTCCGCCCGGGCGCTGGTGTCCGGGGAGGGCGTACGGCTGTCGCTGCTCACCTATCCCGTGCTCATGGCCGCCGACATCCTGGCCTACGAGGCCGACGAGGTTCCCGTGGGTGACGACCAGCGGCAGCACGTGGAGCTGACCCGGGATCTGGCGGTGCGGTTCAACCAGCGGTACGGGCACACGTTCACGGTGCCGAAGGCGACGTCCCCGGTGGTGGCCGCGCGGGTGATGGACCTTCAGGAGCCGACGTCGAAGATGGGGAAGTCCGGCGGCGCGGGCCCCGGTGTGGTGTTCATGCTCGACGAGCCCGAGGTGATCCGGAAGAAGGTCATGCGGGCCGTGACCGACAGCGGGGACGGCGGGGTCGTCTACGACCGGGAGGCGCGGCCCGGCGTCGCGAACCTGCTGGACGTGCTGGCCGCCTGCACCGGCGGAGAGCCGGCCGTGCTCGCCGACGGGTACAGCGGGTACGGGGCGCTCAAGCGGGATGTGGCCGACGCGGTGGTGGAGCTGCTGCGGCCGGTACGGGAGCGGCATGCCGAGCTGGCGGCCGATCCGGCGGCGGTGGAGAAGGTACTGCGGGAGGGGGCCGGGCGGGCGCGGGCTCTGGCGCGGCCCGTCGTGGACCGGGCGTACCGGGCGATCGGGCTGCTGGAGCCCTGAAGGCCCGAGCGCGGGGTACGGGCGCCTGCCTGCGCGGGGGCCCGTACCCGCGGCTCTGTGTCAGCTGTTGCCGGAGGCGAGTTCACGGCTGCGGTCGCGGGCTGCTTCGAGGGCTGCGATCAGGGCGGCCCGGACGCCGTGCCGTTCGAGCTCGACGATCGCGTTGATGGTGGTGCCGGCCGGGGAGGTGACGGCCTCGCGGAGCTTGACCGGGTGCTCGCCGCTGTCGCGGAGCATCACGGCGGCGCCGATGGCGGCCTGGACGATGAGGTCGTGGGCCTGGGCGCGCGGCAGGCCGAGGAGGATGCCGGCGTCGGTCATCGCCTCGACGAGGAAGTAGAAGTACGCGGGTCCGGAGCCGGAGAGGGCGGTGGCGGCGTCCTGCTGGGACTCGGGGACGCGCAGGGTCTTGCCGACGCCGCCGAAGATCTCCTCGGTGTGGGCGAGGTGTTCGGCGGTGGCGTGGCTGCCGGCCGAGATGACGGACATGGCCTCGTCGACGAGGGCGGGCGTGTTCGTCATGACGCGGACGACGGGGGTGCCGGAGGCGAGCCGCTCCTCGAAGAAGGAGGTGGGGATGCCGGCGGCGCCGCTGATGACCAGGCGGTCGGCAGGGACGTGCGGGGCGAGCTCTTCGAGGAGCTTGCCCATGTCCTGCGGTTTGACGGTGAGGATGAGGGTGTCGGCGCGCTTGGCGGCCTCGGCGTTGCTGACGGCCTCGACGCCGTAGCGGGAGCGGAGCTCTTCCGCGCGTTCGGGGCGGCGGGCGGTGACGAGGAGCTTGGAGGCGGGCCAGCCGCCGCGGATCATTCCGCTGAGCAGGGCCTCGCCGATCTTGCCGGTACCGAGGACTGCGACTGTCTGGGTCATGCCCGATTCACCTCGCCGAACTTTCGTGCACGTGCGCTGGTATGCGTCTACGTGCTCATCCTTGCACCCGTGCCCGGAACGGCGGGGCGCTGTCCGCAGTCCGGTCAGGGGCAGGGGCGCGGGGGCAGGGGCGCGGGGTCAGGGCGTGCGGCGGCGGAGGGTGGCCGCGCCGAGGACGAGGACGAGCAGCGCGCAGGCGGCGACGATCACGGCGTCGCGGACGAAGTCTGCGGTCATGTCGGTGTGGGTGAGGACCTGGTTCATGCCGTCGACGGCGTAGGACATGGGCAGGACGTCGGAGATGCCTTCGAGGACGGGGTGCATGGTGTTGCGGGCGGCGAAGAGGCCGCACAGCAGCAGCTGGGGGAAGATCACGGCCGGCATGAACTGGACGGCCTGGAACTCGCTGGCGGCGAAGGCGGAGACGAAGAGGCCGAGGGCGGTGCCGAGCAGCGCGTCGAGGAGCGCGACGAGCAGGAGCAGCCAGGGCGAGCCGACGACGTCGAGGCCGAGGAACCAGAGGGCGAGGCCGGTGGCCAGGAGGGACTGGACGACGGCGACGGCGCCGAAGGCCAGGGCGTAGCCGCCGATGAGGTCGCCCTTCCCGACCGGCATGGCGAGGAGGCGTTCGAGGGTGCCGGAGGTGCGCTCGCGCAGGGTGGCGATCGAGGTCACCAGGAACATGGTGATCAGGGGGAAGATCCCGAGGAGGGACGCGCCGATGCCGTCGAAGGTGCGCGGGCTCCCGTCGAAGACGAAGCGCAGCAGCGTGAGCATCAGTACGGGGACCAGCAGCATCAGCGCGATGGAGCGGGGGTCGTGGCGCAGCTGGCGCAGGACGCGGGCGGCGGTGGCGGCGGTGCGGGCTGTGTTCACGGGGTCTGCTCCTGGGCGGCGAGGGTGTTCGCCTCGTCGACGAGGCGGAGGAAGCCCTCCTCGACGGTGGCGGAGTGGGTACGGGTACGCAGTGCGTCGGGGGTGCCCTGGGCGAGGATGCGGCCTTCGCGCATGAGCAGCAGGTCGTGACAGCGCTCGGCCTCGTCCATGACGTGGGAGGAGACGAGGATCGTGGTGCCGCGGGTGGCGGCGATGTCATGGAAGAGGTGCCAGAGGTCGCGGCGCAGGACGGGGTCGAGGCCGACGGTGGGCTCGTCGAGGACGAGCAGCTCGGGGGTGCCGAGGAGCGCGACGGCGAGGGAGACGCGGCTGCGCTGGCCGCCGGAGAGGTTGCCGGCGAGGGCGGTGGCGTGGGTGGTGAGGTCGACGTCGGCGATGGCGCGGGTGACGGTGTCGCGGCGGCGGTCGGCGACGGCGCGGCGACGGCTCTCCCCGGCGAAGCGAGGGGAAGGGTCGAGGACGGCGGCGAAGTAGTCGAGGTTCTGGCGGACGGTGAGGTCGTCGTAGACGGAGGGGGCCTGGGTGACGTAGCCGATGCGGGAGCGGAGCTCGGGGTGGCCGGCGGGGCGGCCGAGGACGTCGAGGGTGCCGGTGACGTGGGCCTGGGTGCCGACGATGGAGCGCATGAGGGTGGATTTGCCGCAGCCGGACGGGCCGAGGAGGCCGGTGATGCGGCCGCGGGGGACGTCGAAGGCGATGCCGTCGATGACGGTGCGGGGGGTGCGGCCGGTGCCGCGGCGGACGGTGAGGCCGTGGGCGTGTACGGCGGTGGGCGCGGCGGCGTCCGTGGTGTCGGCCGTGGCTTCCGCTGTTGCGGTGGCGGCCTCCCCCTCTCGATTATTCATCATGTGATGAATAATGCTCCTGGCGGTGCCGCGGCGTCAACAGGCCGGGGCCCGGCGGGTGCGGGCCGAGTGGGCGGCGGCTACTTCTTGCGCTTGGGGCGGCGCGCGGCCGGGTTGCCCGTACGGGCGCTGCGGCGGCGGGCGAATTCCGCCTGCGCGCGCTCGTACTCGGCGCGGCGCAGCTGCTCGCCGGGGGCCTCGGCGAAGCAGCGCAGGAAGTACGCGATGAGGGAGCCGATGAAACCGATCGTCTTCAGGCCCTTGAGGGCGGCCTCGTCCGAGGACGGGGCGGGACGGCGCTTGAAGGAGTCCCAGGTCTTGACGAAGGCGATGGAGCTGGCGATCGCAAAGAGGACGACGACGGAGATGCTGAGGAACGGGCCGACGTTGCCGATCTCCAGGCCCTCGTAGGAGAGGCGGAGCAGGACGGCAGCGGCCACGGCGGTGACCAGCGAGCCCGCGCCGACGGCTGCACGGCGCAGGGCGTAGTGGCCGTCGTGGTTCACCCAGGTGGTGCCGAAGAACCGGATCGGCTCGGGCTCGGGCCCCGCGGGAGCCGCAGGGACCTGCGCGGCCGGCTCGGCGGGGGCGTGGTCTCGCTGGTCGTCGCTCACACCGGCGATTATCTCCCGCCGGGCGGCCCTGGCCGGCGTCGTCTCACGTGTCAGACACGTACTAACCGCAGACGGTGGCGACGTAGCCGTCGGTGCCCGTCTTCACGTAGGCGTCGGACACGAACCGTCCGTTGCCGATGCAGTCCCAGATGTCCGTCGTGCCGTACGGGCCCGAAACGGTCGTGCCGTCGCACTGGCAGCGGATCGTGACGGTCGCGCCGTACGGCAGGGTGTCGATGACCGAGTAGCCGGTGCCGGGGCCGCTGCGGACGTTCACGCGGTAGCCCGGAGCGACCGGAAAGGTCTGGAACCCCGAGTCGGCGGCAAGGCTCTGGACTTGGCCGGAATCGTTCTCTTCAGACATGCGAAATCTCCCCCCACGGGTGTTGCCGTGCGCAACTCGCGCAGGGTAGCAGGACCCTTGGAGATTCGTACGGCCCATCGACTAGGCTCCGGCGGGGGTGGTGAGCGGTGCATTCGCTGCGCGCGGACTACGTGGGATTTCCGGAGTACGCCGGGCAGTACCGGCTCGAATCGGTGCTCGGCTCCGGCGGGATGGGCATCGTCCACCTGGCCACCTCCGACTCGGGGCTGAAACTCGCCGTCAAGATCGTGCATCCGCAGCATGCGGTCGATCCGGAGTTCCGGGCACGGTTCCGGCAGGAGGTCGCCGCCGCCCGGCGGGTCAGCGGGGCCTTCACGGCGCCCGTCGTGGACGCCGATCCGGATGCCGAGCGGCCGTGGATGGCCACCCTGTTCATCGACGCCCCGACGCTCGCCGAGCGGGTACGGGAGCGGGTGCTGGACCCCGTCGAACTGGCCCGGCTCGCCGCCGGGCTGGCGGAGGCCCTGCGGGACATCCACCGGGCGGGCGTGGTCCACCGGGACCTGAAGCCGAGCAACGTGCTGATGGCCCCGGACGGGGTGCGGGTCATCGACTTCGGCATCTCGCGGCCGGCGGACAGCGATCTGCGGACCGAGACGGGAAAGCTGATAGGGACGCCCCCGTACATGGCGCCGGAGCAGTTCCAGCGGCCGCGCGAGGTGGGGACGGCCGTGGACGTCTTCGCCCTGGGTGCCGTGCTCGTCCACGCGGCGACGGGGCACGGCCCCTTCGACTCCGACAGCCACTACCTCGTGGCGTACCAGGTCGTGCACAGCGAGCCCGACCTGACCGGGCTGCCGGAGCCGCTCGTACCGCTCGTCGCACGGTGCCTGGCGAAGGAGCCGGCGGACCGGCCCACCGCGGAGGAGCTGATCGCGGAGATGCGGGCGGTGGCGTACCCGACCTCCGAGGACACGCAGACGTTCGTTCCGCAGCAGCGGCGCCCGGCCGGGGCCGAGGCGGACGCGGCGGAAGCCACGCACCGCAGGGAGCGGGTCGCCGTCGGGCCCGGCCCCGGTCGCGGAGCGGGTCCGGGTCGTGGGCTGCGCAGGGCGCGGCCGGCCGTGGTGGCGGGCGCCGCGGGGGTCGCGCTGCTGCTGGCGGGCGGGGCGCTGGCCGGCTACCTGCACGTCGGGGCACGCCCCGGTCCGCCGGGGCAGATCGCCGCGAAGGCCGGTCCGATGGCCCCGAAACCCCGCGCCCCGTGGGCGGTTCGGCTGGGCGAGCCGGGGGCCGGCAACCGGACCGCGTCGTGCTCATGGCAGGCGGCCCTGTACTGCACGGGGCCGGGTCTGGCCGTGGCCCGGCTCGACCCTGCGAACGGCTCGGTGCAGTGGTCGGTGAAGGCGACCGCCCCGGCCGCCCGGACGGCGGTGGACAGTGCGCCGCTGCACGCGGGCGGACTCGTCCTCGCGGTGGCTCCGGGCAGCGGGACGCTCCAGGCGCTGGATCCGGGGACGGGTGCCGAGCGCTGGAAGCGGAAGCTGCCGGACGGTGCGCGGGCGGTGGCCGCGGGCGGGCAGGTGCTGCTCGTGCCGCCGGACGGAGGCGTGACCGCGCTCGACGCGGCGAGCGGCGCCCCGCTCTGGACGAAGCAGCTCGGCGGGACGGGTTCCGCGTGGTGGGGCGGCCCGGCGGAATCCGGACCGCCGGTGATGTACGTGGCGACGCCCGAAGGCGGCGGGACGACGCACCTCACGGTGGTGGACCCGGCGAGCGCGGCAGTGCGCTGGCAGGTCCGGACCCCGGGGCAGCTGCGGCCGGTCGGAGTCGCGCACGGCGGGCTGTTCCTGCTGGACGGCGACGCCGAGGGCAGGACCGGCACGGTGGTCCGGGTGGACCTGACGACGCACGCCGTCCAGCGGGTCCGGCTTTCGGCGCCCCTGTCCGACGCGCAGGCAGTGGTGGGCCCGGACGGCGTCGTCTATGCCGTCGGGGTCTCGGGCGCGCTGGTCGCGGTGAGCGACACCAAGGAGGAGTGGCGGCTGGAGACGGGCCTGGCCGTGGCCTCACAGCCGGTGGCCGCGAACGGCCGGATCCATCTGGCGGCGCCGGACGGGCGGCTGCTGGCGGTGGACACCGCCACCCGGCGGCTGGTGGGGCAGACCGATCCGCGGATGGGCGACGGGCGGAACACGTTCGCGGCGACGCTGCCGGCGCCGGTGGCCGCCGACGGGCGGGTGTTCGGGACGGCCCCCGACGGGTCCGTGTTCGCCGTGGACGCCGGGAACCCTGCCGGGTGGTGACCCCGGACGGGCAGCCGTGACGCGGGCGCAGGATCAAACGGGCCGCGGCGCGAGAGCGGACCGGCCATGGCGCGGACGCGGGATCGGACGGGCCGCGGCGCGAGAGCGGACCGGCCGCGGCGCGGACGCGAGAGCAGACCGGCCACGGCGCGATGGCGCCGGACCGGACCCTGCACCGCACTGCGCCGTCCCGCCCACTGGTCCGGATGCGGCGAACCCCGCCGGGGGGCTTCCCCCGGCGGGGTTCGAGGTCAGCGCTCCGGCCGCAGCGCAGGGCCGGGGGCGCGTCAGAGCAGGCTGACGTCGCGGACCGCTCCCTTGTCGGCGCTGGTGGCCATCGCGGCATACGCGCGCAGGGCCGCGGAGACCTTGCGCTCGCGGCTCTTCGGGGCGTAGACGCCGCCGAGGGCCTCGTGGCGCGCCGCCAGGGTGGCGTCGTCGACGAGGAGCTCGATGCTGCGGTTCGGGATGTCGATGCGGATCCGGTCGCCGTCCTCGACGACCGCGATGGTGCCGCCCGAGGCCGCCTCCGGGGAGGCGTGGCCGATGGACAGGCCCGAGGTGCCGCCGGAGAAGCGGCCGTCCGTCACCAGGGCGCAGACCTTGCCGAGGCCGCGGCCCTTGAGGAAGGACGTCGGGTAGAGCATCTCCTGCATGCCGGGGCCGCCGCGCGGGCCCTCGTAGCGGATGACGACGACGTCGCCCGGCTGGATCTCCTTGCGGAGGATCTTGTCGACCGCCTCGTCCTGCGATTCGCAGACGACCGCCGGGCCCTCGAAGGTCCAGATCGACTCGTCGACACCGGCCGTCTTCACGACGCAGCCGTCCTCCGCGATGTTGCCGCGCAGGACCGCGAGGCCGCCGTCCTTGGAGTACGCGTGCTGGACGGAGCGGATGCAGCCGCCCTCGGCGTCGAGGTCGAGGGTCTCCCAGCGCTCGGACTGGGAGAAGGCGGTGGCGGAGCGCTTGCAGCCGGGGGCCGCGTGCCACAGTTCCATCGCCTCGGCGGTGGCGGTGCCGCTGCGGGCGTCCCAGGCGCCGAGCCAGTCCTCCAGGTTCTCGGAGTGGACCGTGGTGACGTCCTTGTTCAGGAGGCCGCCGCGGTGCAGCTCGCCCAGGATGGCGGGGATGCCGCCGGCGCGGTGGATGTCCTCCATGTAGTACGTGCCGCCGGGGGCGACGTTCGGGGCGACCTTGGCCAGGCAGGGGACGCGGCGCGAGACGGCGTCGATGTCGGTGAGGTCGTAGTCCAAGCCCGCCTCCTGGGCGGCGGCGAGGAGGTGGAGGATCGTGTTCGTGGAGCCGCCCATGGCGATGTCGAGGGCCATGGCGTTCTCGAACGCCTCGCGGGTCGCGATGGAGCGGGGCAGGACCGAGTGGTCGTCCTGCTCGTAGTGGCGCTTGGTGATCTCGACGATCGTGCGGCCGGCGTTCTCGTACAGGGCGCGGCGGGCCGTGTGCGTCGCGAGGACGGAGCCGTTGCCGGGGAGGGCGAGGCCGATGGCCTCGGCCAGGCAGTTCATCGAGTTGGCGGTGAACATGCCCGAACAAGAGCCGCACGTGGGGCAGGCGTTCTCCTCGATCCGCAGCACGTCCTCGTCCGAGACGTTCTCGTTGGAGGCGTCGACCATGGCATCGATCAGGTCGAGCTTGCGGACGGTGCCGTCCACCAGCGTGGCCTGCCCGGCCTCCATCGGACCGCCGGACACGAACACGACCGGGATGTTGAGGCGCATGGCGGCCATCAGCATCCCGGGCGTGATCTTGTCGCAGTTGGAGATGCAGATCAGCGCGTCGGCGCAGTGCGCCTCGACCATGTACTCGACGGAGTCCGCGATGAGATCGCGGGACGGCAGCGAATACAGCATGCCGGCGTGCCCCATGGCGATGCCGTCGTCGACCGCGATGGTGTTGAACTCGCGCGGGATGGCGCCCGCGGCGCGGATGGCGTCGGAGACGATCCGGCCGACCGGGGCCAGGTGCGTGTGCCCGGGGACGAACTCGGTGAAGGAGTTGGCGACCGCGATGATCGGCTTCCCGATGTCCTCGCTCGCTACGCCCGACGCACGCATAAGGGCGCGTGCGCCCGCCATGTTGCGGCCGTGGGTGACGGTGCGGGACCTCAGCTCGGGCATCGGGTTCACTCCCCATCTGTGCGGTGGCGCGAGGCGCCTGCCGCGACTGTGGATATGGCTCGGTTACGAGGCTACGCCCCTGGCCCGGGATGCGGACAAGGTGTCCGGATCCCGGGACGTACGGCTCAATCCTCGGTCAGGTAGCGCTGGAGGGTGGGTGCCACGAGGGTGACGATGGCCTCCGGGTCGGCGGACGCGAGGGGCTCGACCTGGACCACGTACCGCAGGAGCGCGATTCCGATCATGTGGGAGGCTGCGAGCTCGGCACGGAAGGTGGGGTCGGGGACGTCGAGGTCGGCCGCGACCCGTTCCAGGAGGCGGCGCAGGACCAGTCGGCGCAGCACCGCCGCCGCGGCCTCGTGGGTGAGGGCGGAGCGGATGACGGCGAGGAGGGGGGCGCGGGTGACCGGGTTCTCCCAGATGCCCAGGAAGTAGCGGGCCAGGCGTTCACCGATGCCCTCGGGGCCCTCTCCCAGGATCGCGGGGATGACGAGGGCCGGCTCCATGCTGACCTCGATGGCGGCCGCGAAGAGCTCGTCCTTGCTGCCGAAGTAGTGGTGGACCAGGGCCGGGTCCACGCCGGCCACCTTCGCGATCCCGCGGACGGAGGTCTTGTCGTACCCGCGCTCGGCGAACACCTCACGGGCGGCGAGACGGATCCGCTCCTGGGTGCCGGGGCCGTCGTCGGCCTCGTCCTGGCGGGGGCGGCCAGGGCCGCGGCGGGGCTTCGGCTGCGGCTTCTGCTGCGCGGGGTCCGGCCCGGTCATGGGCGCGGGGCCTTGACGGGGGCGGCGGTGGGGCTGGCCGCGAGGTGGAGGCGGGTGAAGGCCAGGGCCTCGGCGAGGTCGGCCTCGCGCTCCGCGGAGGACATCGCGCGGCGGGTGTTGACCTCGATGACGACGTGCCCTGCGAAAGAGCCGGTGGCGAGGCGTTCCAGCAGCTCGGCGCAGGGCTGGGTGCCGCGGCCGGGGACGAGGTGCTCGTCCTTGGCGGAGCCGTTGCCGTCGGCGAGGTGGACGTGTGCGAGGCGGTCGCCCATGCGGTCGATCATCGCGGTGGCGTCGGTCCGGGCGGTGGCGGTGTGCGACAGGTCGACGGTGAAGTGCCGGTAGTCGTCCTTGGTGACGTCCCACTCGGGCGCGTAGGCCAGCATCTCGCGGTCCCGGTACCGCCAGGGGTACATGTTCTCGACGGCGAACCGCACGTCCGTCTCGTCGGCCATCCGCCAGATGCCACTGACGAAGTCCCGCGCGTACTGCCGCTGCCAGCGGAACGGCGGGTGCACCACCACGGTGCTCGCGCCGAGCCGCTCGGCCGCCGCCTGGGCGCGCTGGAGCTTGGTCCAGGGGTCGGTGGACCAGACGCGCTGGGTGATCAGCAGACACGGCGCGTGCACGGCGAGGATCGGCACCTGGTGCGTGTCGGAGAGGCGGCGCAGGGCGTCGACGTCCTGGCTGACCGGGTCCGTCCAGACCATCACCTCGACGCCGTCGTAGCCCAGGCGCGCGGCGATCTCGAAGGCGGTCGCCGTCGACTCCGGGTAGACGGAGGCGGTGGAGAGGGCGACTTTCGCGGTCGGGATGCGGACTGGTTTTGCCACGGGGACAGGGTACGGGCCGCACGCCCCGCCCCGCCGTGACGATCACCACCCGGGCGCCGGTTCCCGACATGACCGGCGGCGGGCGGGGCTCAGCCGCCGCGCCGGGCCCTCACCGCGTCGGTGTACAGCTCCCGGGTCAGGTCCTCCGCCCGGATGCCCAGCTCGGCGAGCACAGCCCGGACGTCACCGAGGGCCCCGGGCAGGTCCTCCTCCGCGACAAGGGTCTCCAGCTCCAGGAAGGTCCCGTCCACTTCGGGGAGGCGGACCAGAGTGGCGAGCATGCGTCGGCCCCGCGCCTCGAAGGCATAGTTCCGGCACCGCTTCTCGAAGGCGATGGCGGGCACGTAGCCGAGGCCGCGCAGCATCGCGTGCACCGCCTCGGCGTCCTCGACCCGAGTCTCGTGCTCCGGCTTCGAACCGGACTCCTCGTCCACCCCGGCGCCCTTGTGCGTGAGAACGGTGCGGGTGTCGTCCGGACCGTGCACGGTCCGGACCCGAAGCTCCTCGTCCCGGGCCTCCAGCGCCCGGTCCGACGTGTCGTAGTCGGTGTCCCGGTACACCTCGGCCCGCCCGCCGGCCCGCTCCTCCAACCGCCGCAGCATCTCCTCCGGCGCATGCACCCGCGCCTTGAGCTCCGCCTCGATCACTCCAGGGGGAGGGCTCGGTGTGCGGCGACGATCACGTCGATCCGGTGCGCCAGGTCGAAATCCGCGGCGGTGAGGCGGTGGCCGGCGTCGTGCGTCGTGATGGACGCCCGAAGGTGGTCGATGCGCAGATCGAGATCCGCATGATGGCCGATCCGCCGGGACCGGTCCGCGATGGTCACGATCGCGGCCACCGCCGCGTGGTAGCGGATCTCGTACGCACGGGTGATCTCGTCACCCTTTCGCTCCCAACCCGGCAGGCCCACCAGGCGCTCCGCGATCTCCTCATCGGACAGCGGCTCAGGCACACCCATGTCAGCTCCCCTCGTTCACAGGTGCCAGGATCTCGGCCAGGTCCCGGCCTACCGGGGCATCGTGCCACGGGCGCATCACGCGCTCCAGGGTGGCGAGTTCGCGGGACATGCGCGCGGACCGGGTTTCGACCGCGATCTCGACCGCCTCGCGAGCGATCTCGACGGCGTGGTCGGGCTCCCTCGCCGCGGCGGCTGCCGTGGCATGGCGAGCGAGGTACACGCCACGGTCTCGGCGGGCGGTGACAGGCACTCCGTCGAGAACCTGCGCCCAGAGGGAGCCGGCTTCCCGGCCGAGGCCGAGCCGCCCGTAACAGGTGGCACGCTGCACCTGGTAGCCCGGTGTCCTGCGGCAGGCGTTGCCCCATGGCAAGTCATCGTCGACACGTTCGAGAAGACCAGTCGCTGTGTCGATGAGCCGGTTCACGGCGGGCCGGTCACCGGTGAGACTGGCGCCATGTGCCTGCTGCTGCATGGCCATGATCCTGACCTTGGGAAAGAGCCTGTCCGACTCATCGAGGACGGCCTCGCAAAGGTCGATGACCCCGTACCCGTCGCCCAGGTCCGTACGGACCTGGGCTTGGTTCACCAGGCTGTACCCGATGAGGTGCGGGTCGCGTGACCGGACTGCGATTTCCTGGGTGACACCCCTCCAGAACGCGGCGGCGCCGAGGTCGCCCGCATCTTGGTACAGCCAGCCGACGAGCGCGGCATAAGCGGCCCCGGCGCGGAGGAGACCGCGCCGCACCTCGCCCTTCGCTGAACGGATGAGCTTGCCGATCAGTCGGTACTGCGCGCTGACGGTACCGATCAGATCATGCGGACCGAGGTACATGTCGGCCCGGTAGTGCCCTTCGAGCTGCTGCTGGAAATAGTCGACGTCGCCCTCTTCGTGTGCTTCGGGACGGATCCAGCCGTCGGGCGTCGTGAATCCCAGGTCCTCGGGCCATTGGCCGAACACGTCGTGCAACACCATTGCGGTTTCGGCGGGCGGCCAGCCCGGGCGCACGCCCTCCCACCGCCGCCACGTACGCGGCGACACATCGAAGTGTCGATCGTCGAGGAGCTGCCGCCCGTGCACGGATAAGCCCTTCGCGGCCTGTTCCATCGTGCGCCAGCCGAGACGGAGTCGCGCGGCCCGGAGTGCGTCATTGCGGTGGCTCATGGCCCCAGCTTGAGGTGTCAATCGCATCTGTCCCCGGCCATGGCCGTCACGTGGCCGCCGATGGCCACGCGATGACCTATCTGCCCCTCTGCGTGTCGGTTCATCATCGGCCCATGAAGACGAACTGCGCAGACGAACGCCTCAAGACGAGTCGCACAGCGCTCTCGTTGCCCACCCGGTCATCGGGCCTCAGCGCCGAACTGGTGGCCCGTGCGAACGCCGGGTGGCAGAGGTTCCTGCGCAGCGCAGGCAAGGGAGTGACGCAGTCCGATGCCTGAGCGCTATGAATACGTCCCGCACCCGCTGCTGCGCGTCGTGTGCGCGATGTCGCGTCCGGCACGGAGGGCGAGCTGATGGCAGTGATCAACGAGAACGTCTCAGCCGTGGCCGCCCGGGAGTACTGGATCGACCTGGCCTATATCCGAGGCGCATCCGGCCGCGAGTTCTCCACATCGGCGGAAAACATCCAACCGGCCCAAGGCTCGGACTTGTGCCGGCCGCCACGCCGAATCGGAGATCCGCGCCCCGGCCCACCTGAGCAACCCCGGACGGCCGCCGGCCGCCACGCCGACCGGAGCGCGTAGCGATCTGTCGCGTGCCGCCCGCCTGCCCGGTGCCGGCGGTGGTCTGGTCGCTGTCCGGCTCCGGCTGGGCCGCCCCGACCCGGAACGGGCCTGCTCGTGGGCCCGGCTGGGCAGCCGGGCCCCCGGAACCGGGCCTTGGCGGCGCTGATACCGCCCTGCGCACTGCTTGTGCCCAGGTGACCGTTCCTTCGGGGGCTTCCCGGCAGTCCTTGTCTTTCCGGGGCGGGGCGGGCGGTCAAGGGTGGCCGGAGGCCATCGCGTAGCGACGCGAAGCGCCCTTGAGGGCCCGACCCGACACGGGGAGACGATGGGACTGACGGGAAACCCCCGAGGCCTCCCCGATGCCGATCAAGGAGCTACCGCCCCCAGGCCCCGGCTCCGCAGGCAGGGCCTCCCGAGCGACCGGGCCCAGTCCTCGACGCTGAGGGGGCGGGTGGGCAACCACCGCACCGCGGTGGTGGAGCCAGGGGGGTGAGGCCCCACCGGGCGCAGCCACCCGGAACCTCGGCCCCGCCCCGGGCGCACCGCCCCCGCGGCTCCAGGTCCCGCCCCAGGAGTGCCCCGTACCGCCCCCGTCAGGACGGCAGGTGGTCCAGCCTCCGGAGGATGACGCCCTCCCGCAGGGCCCACGGGCAGATCTCCAGCGTGTCGACGCCGAACAGGTCCATCGCGCCCTCGGCGACCAGCGCCCCCGCCAGGAGCTGGGCCGCGCGGCCCTCCGAGACGCCCGGGAGGGCCGACCGCTGCGCGGTCGTCATCGCCGCCAGCCTCGGAACCCACTCCTCCAGGGACTTGCGGGTCAGGTCCCGCTGTACGTAGAGGCCGTCCGCCGTGCGCGCCGCGCCCGCGATACGGGCCAGCTGCTTGAAGGTCTTGGACGTCGCCACCACGTGGTCCGGCGCCCCGAAACGGCTGAACTCGCCGACCGTACGGGCGATCTGGGCGCGCGCGTGCCGGCGCAGGGCCCGTACGTCCGAAGGGTCCGGCGGGTCGCCCGGGAGCCAGCCGCTGGTGAGACGGCCCGCGCCCAGCGGGAGGGAGACCGCCGCGTCGGGGTCCTCGTCGATCCCGTACGCGATCTCCAGCGAGCCGCCGCCGATGTCGAGGACCAGCAGCTTGCCCGCGGACCAGCCGAACCAGCGGCGGGCGGCGAGGAAGGTCAGGCGCGCCTCGTCCTCGCCGCTGAGGATGGACAGGTCGATTCCGGTTTCGCGTTTCACGCGGGCCAGGACCTCGTCCGCGTTCGTGGCTTCCCGTACGGCGCTGGTCGCGAAGGGCAGCACGTCCTCGCAGCCCTTGTCCTCGGCCGCCTGTGCCGCGCCGCCGATCACCGAGACGAGCCGCTCGACGCCTTCCGGGGTGACCGCCCCGTGCTCGTCGAGCAGCTCCGCCAGCCGCAGTTCCACCTTGTGCGAGTGCGCCGGCTGCGGGCGCGCGCCGGGGTGCGCGTCCACCACCAGCAGATGGATCGTGTTCGAACCCACATCGAGGACACCGAGTCTCATACGAGGGAACGCTACTGTGCGGCTGGACCCTGGGTGGAGTAAGGGGCGCTTAGGCTTGGGTTTGTGCCAAATACGAAGAAGGCCAGCAAGTCCAAGATCACCAAGAAGGCCAAGGCTCCGGCCAAGGCTTCGGTCACCCGTGACGAGAAGGGGCTCGACTTCCCGCGGGCCTGGGTGGAGTTTCCCGACCCCGCCGATGCCGAGCAGGTCTTCCGCTGCGACCTGACCTGGCTGACCTCCCGGTGGACGTGCATCTTCGGAAGCGGCTGCCAGGGCATCCAGGCCGGGCGGGCCGACGACGGCTGCTGCACCCTCGGCGCGCACTTCTCGGACGAGGAAGACGAGCAGCGGGTCGCCGAGCACGTGGCGCGGCTGACCCCCGAGCTGTGGCAGTTCCACGACGTCGGCAGCGAGACCGGATGGACGCAGCACGACGACGACGGGGAGAAGCAGACCCGCCGCTGGGACGGCGCGTGCATCTTCCTGAACCGGCCGGGGTTCCCCGCCGGGGCCGGCTGCTCGCTGCACATCCTGGCGATGCAGGAGGGACGCGAGCCGCTGGAGACCAAGCCCGACGTGTGCTGGCAGCTGCCGATCCGGCGAACGTACGACTGGATCGACCGGCCCGACGACACGCGCGTGCTCCAGGTGTCGATCGGCGAGTACGACCGGCGCGGCTGGGGTCCGGGCGGGCACGACCTGCACTGGTGGTGCACGTCCGCGACGTCCGCGCACGGCGCCGGCGATCCGGTGTACGTGTCGTACCGCGCCGAGCTGACCGAGCTGATGGGCAAGGAGGGGTACGAGGCCCTCGTGAAGCTGTGCGAGGCGCGGCTGTCCTCGCTGCTGCCGATGGCCCCTCACCCTGCCGACCCGGTCGCCTAGAGACCGGCCGCCCGGCGGCGGGCAGGCCTCAGGGCGAACCGGGCGCCGGCGCGCGGGGGTCCGCGGGCGGGGAAACCGTTCCTTCTGAGGCGCTCGGCGTCGGCGTGGGCGTCGGCGTAGGGGTCGGCGTGGGCGTCGGCGTGGGCGTCGGCGTAGGGGTGGGCGTGGGGGTCTGCGACGGCGTGGGGGTGGGCGTGGGCCTCGGGTGCGCGGGCTCCGTCGGCGTGGGCGCCGGACGGCCGCGGCCCCGGATGGAGACCACCGCGCCGCCGGGATCCACGCCGACCCGGGCGGACCAGGCGCCCACGGGCTGGTCCTCGGTGTCGACCGTGATCCACAGGGTGACCGATTCTCCCGGGGCCAGCGTGCCCGCGGTCCGGCTCGCGCGCAGCCAGGGGGCGTCGGACCAGAGCCGCCAGTCCACGGGCGCCCCACCGGACGCGGTGAGGGTGAGCATGGTGGTGCCCCTGTGCGAGGAGGCGGCGACGGAGAGCCGGCCGGGGTTCCCGGCCCGGTCGGGGGCGGCGGGCGGCCCGCTGCTGATCACCGCGACGGAGACGTCCGGGGCGGCGCGGCCCGGGGCGAAGCCGGGCTCGCCGGTGGCGTGCGCGGCGTTGCCGGCGTTCTCGAAGGCGTGCAGCGGGCGGCCGTCCTGGTGCGGCGCCGGGATCTCGGACTCGCTCGCGGAGATCCGGGTGCTGTTCGCCCCGACGGGCTCTCCGGTGTCCGGGGCGCCGCGGTAGGCCGCCCAGAGCGCGATGACCGGGGCCGCGACGACGGTGGCGACGACGGTGGTGGTCACGGCCCGGGCCCGCAGCCGGTCGCGGCGGGCCGCCCTGTCCCTGGGGTCCATCGGGAAGCCGGTGCGGTCGAAGCGCGGGCCGGACCGGCGGGGCCCGCGGCTCCGGCCGCCGGAACGCAGCATGGCCGCGCGGACCGCGGTGCGCGGGGCGGCGACCAGCGGGAGGGCCGCGTCGATGCCGCCCGTGCCGGGCCAGGGCGACGCGGCGCCGGCGCGCTCGGCAATGCGGCGGCACCGGGGACAGTCGTCGACGTGGCGGACCAGCTCGGCGCGCAGGGTGGTGGACAGGAGCACCTGTCCGTCGCCGGTGAGCCGGGACACGGAGGGGCAGCCTCCCGCCTCGACGACGGCGAGTGCGGCGCGGGTCCGCTCCACCTCGCAGGCGGCTCCGGCCAGCAGCTCCCGAGCGGTGGCGGGGGGCGTGCCGAGGACGGCGGCGAGTTCGGGGACGCCGAGGCCGTGGCGGACAGCGAGTTCGAGGGCCTCGCGCTGCGCGGGCGTGGTGCCGGCGGCCTCGGGCCAGGCGAGCCGGGCCAGCTCGGTGCGGCGGTACGCGCCCACGTCCAGGGAGCGGTGTGCCTCCGGCGCGTGCTCCGCATCGGTGTGCTCCGGCGTGCGCCGGGCGGAACGCGCTCCCGGCCGGGCCCGCCGGTGCTCAGCCAGCCACCGCAGGCAGGCCCAGCGGGCGAGGGCGTACAGCCAGGCCCGCCGGGCCCCCTCGTCGGGGCAGCGGCCGGGGTGGCGCTCGGCGACGGCCAGGACGTCGGCGAGGACGTCGGTGGCGGTGTCGTGGTCGCAGAGGACCGACAGGCAGTACGTGAACAGGCCGTCCAGGTACGGCTCGTGCCGGCAGGGGGGCGGCTGTTCTCCTTCGGGGCCCTCAGAGGGCGTGCGCCCGTGCGCCCGGTGTGCGCCGGAGCGCGGGGCGGGGCGTTCCTGGTTGCTGCTGCTCACCCTGGCGAAGGTAGGCGGCACGTCGGTGAGGGCCGTGAAGCCTTCAGCTGTTTTAGCCCTTACGGGTGAACAGATCGAACGTGTGCTGACCGCGGCCCTGACGCCCGGCGGGCGGCCGGGACGCGGGCGCTGTCACAGGGGCCGGATACCGTGGGCCGCATGGCTGCCCGCACATCTCGCTCATCCGCCAAGGACCGGCCGTCCTACCGCTGCTCCGAGTGCGGTTGGACGACCGCGAAATGGCTCGGGCGGTGCCCCGAATGCCAGGCGTGGGGCACCGTCGAGGAGATGGGCGGCGCGCCCGCCGTGCGGACCACCGCCGCCGGGCGGGTGTCGGCGCCCGCGCTCCCCATCGCGCAGGTCGACGGCCGGACGGCGACCGCCCGCAGCACGGGCGTGAACGAGCTGGACCGGGTCCTCGGCGGAGGGCTCGTGCCCGGCGCCGTGGTGCTGCTGGCCGGCGAGCCGGGCGTCGGGAAGTCGACGCTGCTGCTGGACGTGGCGGCGAAGGCGGCCAGTGACGCGCACCGCACGCTGTACGTCACGGGCGAGGAGTCGGCGAGCCAGGTGCGGCTGCGGGCCGACCGGATCAACGCGCTGAACGACCACCTCTTCCTCGCCGCCGAGACCGACCTGTCCGCCGTACTGGGCCACCTCGACGCCGTGCAGCCCTCGCTGCTGATCCTGGACTCCGTACAGACCGTGGCCTCGCCCGAGATCGACGGGGCGCCCGGCGGCATGGCCCAGGTCCGCGAGGTGGCCGGGGCGCTGATCCGGGCCTCCAAGGAGCGCGGGATGGCCACCCTGCTGGTCGGGCACGTCACCAAGGACGGGGCGATCGCCGGTCCCCGGCTCCTGGAGCACCTGGTGGACGTCGTCCTCAGCTTCGAGGGCGACCGGCACGCGCGGCTGCGCCTGGTGCGCGGCATCAAGAACCGGTACGGGGCCACCGACGAGGTCGGCTGCTTCGAGCTGCACGACGAGGGGATCACCGGGCTCGCCGACCCGAGCGGGCTGTTCCTGACGCGGCGCGCGGAGGCCGTCCCCGGGACCTGCCTGACGGTGACCCTGGAGGGCAAGCGCCCACTGGTCGCCGAGGTGCAGGCGCTCACCGTCGACTCGCAGATCCCCTCGCCCCGGCGGACCACCTCGGGCCTGGAGACCTCCCGCGTCTCGATGATGCTGGCGGTGCTGGAGCAGCGCGGCCGGATCACCGCGCTCGGCAAGCGCGACATCTACTCCGCCACCGTGGGCGGTGTGAAGCTGACCGAGCCGGCCGCCGACCTGGCGATCGCGCTCGCGCTGGCCTCGGCCGCGAGCGACGTACCGCTGCCGAAGAACCTCGTGGCGATCGGCGAGGTCGGCCTCGCGGGCGAGGTGCGGCGCGTGACCGGGGTGCAGCGGCGGCTCGCCGAGGCGCACCGGCTCGGCTTCACGCACGCCCTGGTGCCCGGCGACCCCGGGAAGGTGCCGGCCGGGATGAAGGTCATCGAGGTCGCCGACATGGGTGACGCGCTGCGGGTCCTGCCGCGCGGGCGCTCGCGGGCGGCGGCCAAGGAGTAGCCGGGACGGTACCCGGGCAGGACTCCCGGGGAGTGCCCGCGGAGCGTCCGGGGAGTGCCCGCGGAGCAGCGCAGGAGCAGCACGGGAGTTGCCGGTGAGGAGGCCCGTAAGGGGTCCCCCGCGGGCACCCTTGGCCAAGCCACGGCGGGCGCACAGCGCGCGCCGGTAGACTTTGTGCTGGTCCGCCCGGCCGTACGCAGGCGGCGCAACCCGCGACCGGAGGAGTGCAGTGGCAGCCAAGGACGGGGCAGCAGCACCCGGGAAGTCCGGCGCGAGCGCCAAGCACGAGGCGTTGATGCGTGCCTCCCTGAGCGCGGTCGCTCCTGGTCAGCCGCTGCGCGACGGCCTGGAGAGGATCGTCCGCGGCAACACCGGCGGCCTCATCGTCCTCGGGATGGACAAGGCCGTCGAGGCGATGTGCACGGGCGGTTTCGTCCTGGACGTGGAGTTCACCGCGACCCGGCTGCGCGAGCTGTGCAAGCTCGACGGCGCGCTCATCCTGGACAAGGACCTCAGCAAGATCCTCCGGGCCGGCGTGCAGCTGGTGCCGGACGCGTCGATCCCGACGGAGGAGACGGGCACCCGTCACCGCACCGCGGACCGCGTCTCGAAGCAGTGCGGCTTCCCCGTCGTGTCGGTGTCGCAGTCGATGCGGCTGATCGCGCTGTACGTGGACGGGGAGCGCCGCGTCCTGGAGGAGTCCGGGGCGATCCTGTCGCGGGCGAACCAGGCACTGGCCACGCTGGAGCGGTACAAGCTGCGCCTCGACGAGGTCGCCGGGACGCTGTCCGCGCTGGAGATCGAGGACCTGGTCACGGTGCGCGACGTGACGGCGGTCGCGCAGCGGCTGGAAATGGTCCGCCGCATTGCCACGGAAATCGCTGAATACGTGGTCGAGCTGGGCACGGACGGGCGGCTGCTGTCGCTCCAGCTGGACGAGCTGACGGTCGGGATCGAGCAGGAGCGGGAGCTGGTGATCCGCGACTACGTACCGGAACCGACGGCGAAGCGCTCCCGCACCGTGGAGGAGGCGCTGCCGGCCCTGGACGCGCTGACGCACCCGGAGCTGCTGGAGCTCGCCATCGTGGCGCGGGCGCTGGGGTACACGGGCTCGCCGGAGACCCTCGACTCGGCGGTGTCCCCGCGGGGCTACCGGCTGCTGGCGAAGGTTCCGCGGCTGCCGGGGGCCATCATCGAGCGGCTGGTGGAGCACTTCGGCGGCCTGCAGAAGCTGCTGGCCGCGTCGGTGGACGACCTGCAGACGGTCGACGGCGTGGGCGAGGCCCGCGCCAGGAGCGTCCGCGAGGGCCTGTCCCGCCTGGCGGAGTCCTCGATCCTCGAACGGTACGTCTGACCCGGGCCCCGGGCCCCGCACGGCAGCGGGGCCGGGCTCCGTCCTAGTCCTTCTTCAGGACGAACGAGGTGCGGGCCACCGGCATGCCCGGGGACTTGACCTCGACCACGTACGTGTCCGGAGCCGCGCTCCCCGCCGGGGGCGTCTGGCACTGGTCGGCCGCGCTGAACTTCCTGTCCCACTCCACCGACTGCTTCGTCTCGCCGTGGGCCGGCACCCGGAAGAACGCGTTGGCCGCGCCCGAGGGGCAGTCCGCCGAGGACCAGACCGCCTTGCTGGTGCTCGCCTGAAGGATGGTCAGGACGGCCTGCTTCGGGCCGAGATCAACCTTGCAGGTCGTGCCGGAGACATTGCGCGCGACCAGTTCGAGGCGGGGCTTCTCGCTCGTCTCGTACTCGTTCTTCACGCTCTTGACCTCCCACTGGAGCCCGCTCGGGGCGCACGTGGGAAGCGGGGAGTCCGCGGGGACCTGGGCCGCCGTGCCGCCCGTACCGCTTCCGCCGGCGCCACCGCCGCCGGAAGCGGAAGCGGAACCTGCCCCCGGGCCCGAAGTGCCGCCCGGCTCACCGTTCTTGCCCGCGCCGCCGCCCGGCTCGCCGTTCTGGCCCGCGCCGCCGCCCGACTCCGCGCGCCCGCCCGGCGCCTGACTGATCGCCGGCCCCGACCCCGACGGCCCCGGGGTGATCGAGGCGACGGGGTCGGGGCCCTTCTCGCCCTTGCCGTCCGTACTCGGCTTACCCCCGCCCGAACTGACGGTCCATACGGCGAGCAGCGCGAGGAGCGCGACAACGGACGCCAGCACGGCCCTCCGTCGCCAGTAGATGGAGGAGGGGAGCGGCCCGACCGGATTGCGCATAGATCCCACGGACGGAACTTTACGAGAGTCCGCGGCCCGTTCCGCGCCCCCCATGCCGCGCGACCGGCTTATTTTGCCGATGATCATCATGCGGGCGTATATCGGACCGTCGCGTTTCAGCCAAGGGTCCTGCACGGGGCGCCTCAGCCGTTGAGTACGGTCAGTGACCATGGAAACCTCCGGCCTCTACCGCAACATCACCGATTCCGCCCATTCCGCACCCGGCTGGCTGCAGTCGGCGTTCGAGGTGTGGACGGAGTACGGGCTCCTGCTCTTCGGCCTCCTCTTCATAGCCGTGTGGTGGCGCGCGCGCACCGAGGACGGCCCGCGGGGCGTGGCCCTCGCCGTCCTCGCACCGCTCGCCACCGCCGTCGCGTACGTCGGCTCCGAGGTCGTCAAGTCCGCCGTGCACGAGGAGCGGCCGTGCCGGGCCGTCGCCGGGGCCGCCGCCTCGCTCGTCGCCTGCCCGGCCCCCGGCGACTGGTCCTTCCCGAGCAACCACTCCGCCATCGCGGGCGCCGCCGCCGTCGCGCTGGCCTTCGCCGTGCGCCGCCTGGCGCTGCTGACGGTCCCGCTGGCCCTGCTGATGGCCTTCTCCCGGGTCTTCGTCGGCGTCCACTACCCCCACGACGTGATGGTGGGCCTGCTGCTCGGCGGCTCGCTCGCCGCGCTCTTCGTCCACGGCCTGACCGGTCCGATCAGTACGATCACCGCCGCCATGCGGGCGAGCGGCGGCCGCGCCGCCGTCTGGTTCACCGGCCCGGGCCCGGCGCGGCGGCTCTGAAACGTGCCAGGATGCCGTTTGCCATGACTGCATCCACGAGCCCTTCCCCCGACATGTCCCACGCGCTGCACTCCCCGGTCATCGTCTGGTTCGAGGAACACGCCCGCGACCTGCCCTGGCGCCGCCCCGACGCCGGCCCCTGGGGGGTCATGGTCAGCGAGTTCATGCTCCAGCAGACCCCCGTCAGCCGGGTCCTGCCGGTGTACGAGCAGTGGCTCGCCCGGTGGCCCCGCCCCGCCGATCTGGCCACGGAGGCCCCCGGCGAGGCCGTACGGGCCTGGGGGCGGCTCGGCTACCCCCGGCGGGCCCTGCGCCTGCACGGCGCGGCCGTCGCGATAACGGAACGGCACGGGGGCGACGTACCGCGGGACCACGCCCAGTTGCTCGCGCTGCCCGGGATCGGCGAGTACACCGCGGCCGCGGTGGCCTCCTTCGCGTACGGGCAGCGCCATGCCGTGCTCGACACCAACGTGCGCCGGGTGTTCGCCCGTACGACGACCGGGGTCGAGTACCCGCCGAACGCCACCACCGCGGCCGAGCGGCGCCTGGCCCGGGCCCTGCTGCCCGAGGACGAGGACACCGCGGCCCGCTGGGCGGCGGCCTCGATGGAGCTCGGCGCCCTGGTGTGCACGGCCAAGTCCCCGGACTGCGCGCGCTGTCCGGTGGCCGGGCTGTGCGCGTGGCGCCTCGCCGGGAAGCCGCCGCACGACGGTCCGCCGCGGCGCGGGCAGACGTACGCCGGGACCGACCGGCAGGTGCGGGGCAAGCTCCTCGCGGTGCTGCGGGACGCGGTCGGGCCGGTTCCGCAGTCCGTGCTCGACACGGTCTGGGACGAGCCCGTGCAGCGGGCCCGCGCGCTGGACGGGCTGGTCTCGGACGGGCTGGTCGAGCCGCTCGCCGCGGGGATGTACCGGTTGCCGCAGGGCCCCGGCACAAACTGAGCCCGAGATTCCGTTTAGCTCGGCGAAACCCCAGCTCACGGCACTGTTACACAACCTATGGGTGTCCGTGCGCCCACCGAAGGCTGGCCCGCACAGGCTCGTGACAACCCCTCCGTACCTTCGAATCCGTAGGGCACGGGGATGAGCGGTTGGACGGGTGGAGGCGGTCTGAGATGGCGCACGGCGAGGTACTCGGATTCGAGGAGTACGTACGCACACGGCAGGACGCGCTCCTGCGCAGTGCCCGGCGCCTGGTCCCGGACCCGACGGACGCGCAGGACCTCCTGCAGACCGCACTGGTGCGCACCTACGGCCGCTGGGACGGCATCGCCGACAAGACCCTGGCCGACGCCTACATGCGCCGCGTCATGATCAACACCCGGACCGAGTGGTGGCGGGCCCGCAAGCTCGAAGAGGTCCCCACCGAGCAGCTCCCGGACGCCTCCATCGAGGACGGAACCGAGCAGCGCGCCGACCGCGCCCTGCTGATGGACATCCTCAAGGTCCTCGCACCCAAGCAGCGCAGCGTGGTCGTGCTGCGGCACTGGGAGCAGATGAGCACCGAGGAGACCGCTGCCGCGCTCGGGATGTCGGCGGGTACTGTGAAGAGCACCCTGCACCGCGCGCTGGCCCGTCTCCGGCAGGAACTGGAGAGCCGGGATCTCGACATGCGCGCGTTGGAGCGCGGTGACCACCGCGGTGACCACACCATCCGGTACGAGGGGCGTGAGCGGTGCGCGGCCTGAATGGCCAATACCTGAGCGACAGGAGTTCGCTGGTGCTGATGTCGGCGGGGACGATCGTCCTCGTCGGCACTGTGCTGTTCGCGGCCGGCTGCGCCGCCGGCGGCACCGGTCTGCGCGACGGCGGGCCCGCCCACACCGAGTCGGTGGCCAGGAGCGGGCCGCCGGCGACCACCCCGCCCGACCACGTCCCGGCCACCACGGGAGCGTCGGGCAAGCCCGCCACGCGGGTCGACCCCGTCGCACTCCTCCAGGCGGACCCGAAGGTCAGCGCCGAGGTCAAACGGGACCTCAAGCCCTGCACGGGCAAGGAGTACCCGATCGACGTGAGCTACGGGAAGGTCGCCGGGAGTCCCGTCGCCGACATCGTGGTCAACGTGCTGTCCTGCGCCGACGCGCTCGGGCGGGGCACATACGTGTACAGGTCACAGGGCGGGAGGTACGAGAATGTGTTCTCGGACGAGCAGCCGCCCGTCTACGGGGAGATCGACCGGGGCGACCTGGTGGTCACCAAGCCCGTCTACGGGAAGAGCGACCCCCTCGCCTACCCGTCGGGCGAGGACGTGATCACGTACCGCTGGAACGGGGAGAAGTTCACCGAGCAGGACCGGGTGCACAACGACTACAGCAACATCGGCGGGGCCCAGCCCGCCCCCGCGGTCACCCAGAAGAACTGACGTACCCGAGACGCGAAGAAGCGAAGAACCGAGGCGAGGCTTGCGCATGGCCGAGACCCATGTCCTGTTCGTGGAGGACGACGACGTCATCCGTGAGGCCACGACCCTGGCGCTGGAACGCGACGGGTTCGTGGTCACCGCCATGCCCGACGGACTGTCCGGGCTGGAGTCCTTCCGGGCCGACCGGCCCGACATCGCCCTGCTCGACGTGATGGTGCCCGGCATGGACGGCGTGAGCCTGTGCCGCCGGATCCGCGACGAGTCCACCGTCCCCGTGATCATGCTGTCGGCGCGCGCCGACTCCATCGACGTCGTACTGGGCCTGGAGGCGGGCGCCGACGACTACGTCACCAAGCCCTTCGACGGCTCGGTCCTCGTCGCCCGTATTCGCGCGGTGCTGCGCCGCTTCGGCCACGCCGGCGGCCCGCAGAACGGCCGGCCGGGGGCGCACGGCGAGGACGGCTCCGAGGAGCGCGGGGTGCTGCTCTTCGGCGACCTGGAGGTCGACACCGAGGGCATGGAGGTCCGCAAGGCCGGCGCCCCGGTGGCACTCACGCCGACCGAGATGCGGCTGCTGCTGGAGTTCTCCTCCGCGCCCGGCACCGTGCTGTCCCGCGACCGGCTGCTGGAACGGGTCTGGGACTACGACTGGGGCGGCGACACCCGCGTCGTGGACGTCCACGTCCAGCGGCTGCGCACGAAGATCGGGCAGGACCGCATCGAAACGGTCCGGGGATTCGGATACAAGCTGAAGGCATGAGGCGCTTCACCCTCCGTACGGGGATCCGCTGGAAGATCACGCTCGCCATCGCCGCCGTCGGCGCGCTCGTCGCCGTCGCACTGAGCCTGGTCGTGCACAGTGCTGCCCGCGTGTCGATGCTGGAGAGCGCCCGCGAGGCGCAGCTGGCCAACGTGCAGTTCATCGCCCGCATCGCCGAAGCCGGGCGCAAGCCGTCCATGGGAGCCAAGGTCAACGACCCCGACCTGCCCGCCGCGCTGCGCGAGAAGGCCAGGTCGGGGCGGCGCGGCACGTACGTCCAGGAGTCCCGCAAGGGGGTGCCTGAGGTGTGGGCCGCGGTGCCGCTCGGGAACGGGCAGGTGCTGTCTCTGCACAACCCGTTCAAGGAGAGCGCCAACATGGTGCGCGACCTGGACCGGGCCCTGGTCGTCGGGTCGCTGTCCGTCGTGGTCGCCGGCGCGGCGCTCGGCGTGCTCATCGGCGGGCAGATCTCGCGCCGGCTGCGCAAGGCCGCGGCCGCCGCGCAGCGGGTGGCGCACGGGGATCCCGACGTGCGGGTGCGGGACGCGGTCGGGGGCGTCGTACGGGACGAGACCGACGACCTCGCGCGGGCCGTGGACGCCATGGCGGATGCGCTCCAGCAGCGGCTGGAGGCCGAGCGGCGGGTGACCGCGGACATCGCACACGAGCTGCGGACCCCGGTGACGGGCCTGCTCACAGCGGCGGAACTGCTGCCTCCGGGGCGGCCGACCGAGCTGGTGCGGGACCGGGCGCAGGCGCTGCGGGCGCTGGTCGAGGACGTACTGGAGGTGGCCCGGCTGGACAGCGCGTCCGAGCGGGCGGAGCTCCAGGACGTGGCGCTGGGCGAATTCGTGAGCCGGCGGGTGAAGGCGCTGATGCCGGAGGCCTCTGTACGGGTGGTCGCGGACGAGATCGTCAGCACCGACCCGCGGCGGCTGGAGCGGATCCTGGGCAACCTGCTGGCCAACGCCGCGCGGTACGGGCAGCCGCCGGTCCAGGTCGACATCGAGGGCCGGGTCGTACGGGTCCGGGACCACGGGCCGGGCTTCCCGGAGGCACTGCTGCGCGAGGGGCCGAGCCGGTTCCGCACCGGGTCGACGGACCGCGCCGGGGTGGGGCACGGGCTGGGGCTGACCATCGCCGAGGGGCAGGCGCGGGTGCTGGGAGCCCGGCTGACGTTCCGCAACGTGGCGGCCCCGGGCGGCGTGGACCGCGAGGGTGCGGCGGCCGGCGCCGTGGCGGTGCTGTGGCTGCCGGAGCACGCGCCGACGGCGACGGGGAGCTTCCCGATCGTCACGCAGCCGGGCTGAGCCGGGAACGGATCCGGACCGGGCCGCACAGACGTGCGGGCCCGTGTTTTAGCATCCGTGGCATGACCGACGGTACGAATCCCCCCAGCAACCCGCAGCCCGAGCCCGCCCCGGGGAACGGGGGCTACGGGTTCCCGCCGGTCCCGCCGGCCCCCGCGCCCGGCTACGGCTACCCGCCCGGCGCGCCTGCGCCGGCCGGCGGCGGTGGCTTCGGTCCGCCGCCGCCGGCCCAGCCCGCGGACGGCGGCGGCTACGGCTACCCGCAGCCGGGTGCTCCCGGCGCTCCCGGCGCTCCGGGTACTCCTGGCGCTCCCGGTGCTCCCGGTGCTCCCGGTGCTCCCGGTGCTCAGCCCAACCCGTACCAGCCGGCTCCGGCCGCCGCCCCGGCCCCGGCACCCCAGCAGTGGGCCCAGGGGCTCCCGAACATGGGCGCGCCCCCGGCGCCCGCCGCTCCGGGCCCCGGGCTCCCCGGGCCGTTCGTGCCTCCGTCGGACCAGCCGGACTGGGAGGCCATGGCCGACCGCTCGGCGGCCGAGAAGCGCAGGAAGCGGCTGTGGATGATCGGCGGCGCGGTGACCGTACTGGCGCTCCTCGCCGGCGGTGGAACGTTCCTGCTCCTCGGCGACGACAAGGGCGGGAACGAGGCGGAGAACGACAAGCCGTCGTCCCCGTCCGCGTCGGCCTCGCCCTCCCCCAGCGGGTCGAAGAGCAAGGCGCCGGTCGACAACACCCCGACCGTCAAGGACGACCCGACCCAGATCCGGGACCGCAGCGGAAAGGCCCCGCTGAAGATGGGCGCCGATGCCGGGATCTTCCCGATCGACAAGCGCTTCGAGATCCGCACGAAGGGCAACGAGAACTCGTACGCCGAGTCCGAGAAGCCCGTGGTGGACACGTCCAAGAGCTTCACCGTCTCGGCGCGCGTGTGGATCCGCACCGCGAAGGGGCGCCAGATCGCCGTCAGCCAGGGCAACGAGAAGTCGTCCTCGTTCGAGCTGGGCCTGGACCAGGTGAACGGCAAGCCGGCCTGGGTCTTCCGGGTGCAGACGGGCGACCAGGGCGCGGACGCGACCACCGTGGTCGTGGCCGGCGACGCCCCGAAGATGGAGAAGACCTTCGCGGAGCTGACCGGGACCTACGACGCCGAGCGCAAGCTGGTCGCCCTGTACGTGAACGGGAAGAAGACCGGCGAGAGCCCGGTCCCGGGCATCTTCCAGGCCCCCGGCCCGCTCCAGCTGGCCCGGGCCCGGCACGAGGACAAGTGGGCCGCCGCGTGGAACGGCGCCATGGACAGCGTGCAGACGTACGACGCCCTGCTGTCCCCGGCGCAGATCGACACGCTCAAGGCGGGCAAGGTGGACGCGTCGACGAAGCCGACGGGCTCCTGGCTCCTGTACTGAGCGGCTCCGGAACCGGTCAGACGGTGACGCCGACGGCGCGCAGGAAGGCGACCGGGTTCACGGCCGAGCCGTAGTTCGGGGTGGTCCGGATCTCGAAGTGGAGGTGCGGGCCGCTCGAATTGCCGGTGTTGCCGGACAGGCCGATCTTCGTGCCCTTGGTGACCTTCTGGCCGATCCGGACCTGGATCTTCGAGAGGTGCGCGTACTGCGAGTACGTGCGGTTCCCGTGCTTGATCACGATGGCGTTGCCGTACGCCGGGCCGTCGCCGCCGCCGCGCGGGCCGGCCTTGACGACGACGCCGGCGTGGGCGGCCTTGACCGGGGTGCCGACGGGGCAGGCGAAGTCCTGGCCCGAGTGCTTGTGGGACCACATCGTGCCGCCCTTGCCGAAGGTCGCGGAGAGCGTGTAGCGCGCGACCGGCTTCTGCCAGGTGACGGTCTTCGCCGCGGCCGCGGAGGCCTGGGCGGCGGCCTGCGCCGCCACCAGCTCGGCGGTCGCGGTCAGGGCGGTCTGCGGGGCCGTGTCGGCGAAGGCGGCGGTCGTCCCGGCACCAAGGGCCAGGGCCGCACCGAGAGCGGTGGCGCCGATGGCTATACGGGTACGACGGGTGCTGACGCGCTTCGAGGACATGAAGGAGGCCTCCGGGCCGGGGACAAAGGACGGTTCGGGCTTGAAGCCGCCCGGCCCGCTGGGGAGCGAATGCCGGGCTTGCCCACCCTTGGTAACCCGTGTCCCATGCCATCCCCAAACCTCCCGATTACTACCGGGGCTCGTAGGGGCGGGAGGTGTGACGAATCCGGTTGACCGCGTCCCCACTGGGCCGAGGGCATGGGCAAAATGGACATTCCACCTACGAGACGCCCTAGTAGGTCCGTTTTGTCCTGTGCGGCTTGTCACCGGCGCGAGCCTCCCGGCGGACGCTTTCAGGACCTGAAGGGACGCCCCGGACAGGACCCGGCACGCAGGCAAAAGGGGCGGCCCCGGAACCGTGTGGTTCCGGGGCCGCCCCTTCGTGCAGCTGCGGCTACTGCTTACGCGCCCTTGGAGAGGTCCGGGCCGGAGCCCGAGGCCTCGATCGGGGGAATGTCCGGCAGAGCCGACTTCTCCTCACCGCGGAAGGTGAACTTGGCCTCTTCGCCGTCACCCTCCTTGCCCACGACCACGATGTGGCCGGGACGCAGCTCGCCGAAGAGGATCTTCTCCGAGAGGATGTCCTCGATCTCGCGCTGGATGGTGCGGCGCAGCGGGCGGGCACCCAGGATCGGGTCGTAGCCCCGCTTGGCGAGCAGGAGCTTCGCGTCACCGCTCAGCTCGATGCCCATGTCGCGGTCCTTCAGGCGCTCGTCGACCTTGGCGATCATCAGGTCGACGATCTGGATGATGTCTTCCTGCGACAGCTGGTGGAAGACGACCGTGTCGTCGACGCGGTTCAGGAACTCGGGCCGGAAGTGCTGCTTGAGCTCTTCGTTGACCTTCGCCTTCATGCGCTCGTAACCGGTCTTGACGTCGCCGACAGCGGCGAAGCCCAGGTTGAAGCCCTTCGAGATGTCCCGGGTACCCAGGTTGGTCGTCATGATGATGACCGTGTTCTTGAAGTCCACGACCCGGCCCTGGGAGTCGGTCAGGCGACCGTCCTCCAGGATCTGGAGAAGGGAATTGAAGATATCCGGGTGGGCCTTCTCGACCTCGTCGAAGAGGACGACGGAGAACGGCTTGCGGCGCACCTTCTCGGTGAGCTGGCCGCCCTCTTCGTAGCCCACGTAGCCGGGGGGCGAACCGAAGAGGCGGGAAACCGTGTGCTTCTCGCTGAACTCCGACATGTCGAGGGAGATCAGCGCGTCCTCGTCGCCGAAGAGGAATTCGGCGAGCGTCTTGGAGAGCTCGGTCTTACCGACACCGGACGGGCCGGCGAAGATGAACGAGCCACCCGGGCGCTTCGGGTCCTTCAGACCCGCACGGGTACGGCGGATCGCCTGGGAGAGCGCCTTGATGGCGTCCTTCTGGCCGATGACCCGCTTGTGGAGCTCGTCCTCCATGCGGAGCAGTCGCGAGGACTCCTCCTCGGTGAGCTTGAAGACGGGAATGCCGGTCGCGGTCGCGAGGACCTCGGCGATGAGCTCGCCGTCGACCTCGGCGACGACGTCCATGTCGCCGGCCTTCCATTCCTTCTCGCGCTTGGCCTTCGCCGCCAGCAGCTGCTTCTCCTTGTCGCGGAGAGACGCCGCCTTCTCGAAGTCCTGGGAGTCGATGGCCGACTCCTTGTCGCGGCGCACGCCCGCGATCTTCTCGTCGAACTCGCGGAGGTCCGGCGGCGCGGTCATCCGGCGGATGCGCATCCGGGAGCCGGCCTCGTCGATCAGGTCGATCGCCTTGTCCGGCAGGAAGCGGTCCGAGATGTACCGGTCGGCCAGCGTCGCCGCCTGGACCAGGGCCTCGTCCGTGATGGAGACGCGGTGGTGGGCCTCGTAGCGGTCGCGCAGGCCCTTGAGGATCTCGATGGTGTGGGGGAGGGAAGGCTCCGCCACCTGGATCGGCTGGAAGCGGCGCTCAAGAGCCGCGTCCTTCTCAAGGTGCTTGCGGTACTCGTCCAGCGTCGTGGCACCGATGGTCTGGAGCTCACCACGGGCCAGCATGGGCTTGAGGATGCTGGCGGCGTCGATCGCGCCCTCGGCGGCGCCCGCACCCACGAGGGTGTGGAGCTCGTCGATGAACAGGATGATGTCGCCGCGGGTGCGGATCTCCTTGAGCACCTTCTTCAGGCGCTCCTCGAAGTCACCGCGGTAGCGGGAGCCCGCGACCAGGGCGCCGAGGTCCAGGGTGTAGAGGTGCTTGTCCTTGAGGGTCTCGGGCACCTCGCCCTTGACGATCGCCTGGGCCAGGCCCTCGACGACGGCGGTCTTGCCGACGCCGGGCTCGCCGATGAGGACCGGGTTGTTCTTGGTACGGCGGGACAGGACCTGCATGACCCGCTCGATCTCCTTCTCGCGCCCGATGACCGGGTCGAGCTTGGATTCGCGGGCGGCCTGCGTGAGATTGCGGCCGAACTGGTCCAGGACGAGCGAGGTCGAGGGAGTGCCCTCGGCCGGGCCGCCGGCCGTGGCCGACTCCTTGCCTCCGCCGGAGTAGCCGGAGAGCAGCTGGATGACCTGCTGCCGGACTCGGTTGAGATCGGCGCCCAGCTTCACCAGGACCTGGGCGGCGACGCCCTCGCCCTCGCGAATGAGGCCGAGCAGGATGTGCTCGGTGCCGATGTAGTTGTGGCCGAGCTGGAGGGCCTCTCGGAGCGAAAGCTCCAGGACCTTCTTCGCCCGCGGAGTGAAGGGGATGTGGCCGGACGGGGCCTGCTGCCCCTGACCGATGATCTCCTCAACCTGCTGGCGAACAGCCTCGAGCGAAATCCCGAGGCTCTCCAGGGCCTTAGCGGCGACACCCTCACCCTCGTGGATCAAGCCCAGGAGGATGTGCTCGGTGCCGATGTAGTTGTGGTTGAGCATCCGGGCTTCTTCCTGAGCCAGGACGACAACCCGCCGCGCGCGGTCGGTGAACCTCTCGAACATCGTTTATCGCTCCTCAGAGCGGTCGGGCAGTTCGGGGTCGGTCCCCGCCCTGTCCTTCCGCATGCTAGTCCCGCGGGGCGGGACAGCTCATTCCAACTGCCGACATCCGTCCGCGATCACCCCCACGTCAGTGGGGAAAACCGGCTGCAACAGCCGACAACTGCTCCAACCCGATGGTGCGAGACGATGTTCCCGCAGGCCAGGCAGATACCCGTCACACGTGTACGCCGATGGCGAACGGAAGCCGCCCAAATCAGCGTGTCGCCCCGATCCACTAGGAATGTCTTACCCGTAAGCACGGACACTCCATGCCGGTGGCACCGGTTCCATCCGCTACGGGCGAACACGATTGCGTCCCGAATGTGGGACTCCGACCCGACAGAGGTTTACGTTCCGCATGGAGTCCGGCGCGCTGCGTAACTCCCGGGCGCCTTCGGAGTTGCTCCGGGCATGGCCGCCACCGTTCCGCCTCCCCGCGTCGCGCCCGAGGATTCACCCGGGGATTCCCCCCGGGATTCGTATGCGTCCTGGTACGAGGGGGTGCTCGGCTGGCCCGTCGTGGGCGGGCCGCCCGCCCGGCTGCTCACCGGGACGCGGTTCGACGTACTGGAGCTGCCGGCCGATGCCGGGGCGGAGGTGCTGCGCAGACCGGTCACCACGGGTCCGGTGGCCCTCGCGGGTCGCCGGATGCGGTTCCTGGTGGCGGCGGGGGGCGCGGACGAGCTGGAGGGGCTGCTCGACTGGCTGGAGTGGGGCGGGGTCGCCCTGGATCTCACCGCCTTCGGCGCCGGCGGCCGGATCACGGCCCCGGCCCCGCCGGGCCACCCCGGGGGCAGTCCCCGGGGGGCCGCCGTGTGGCTGCGCCCCCCCGCGCAGGGGTGTGAGGCGCTGCTGCCGTCCCTGCCCGGTCCCGGGCAGGGCGGCGCCGGTTCCCGGCACGGTGGTGCCGGGTCCGATCTCGTTCGCCTCGTCGCCGCGGCGGCGACGGAATGCCACCGGGCGCGCCTGTGGCGGGGTGCGCCTGCGCGGAGCCCCGCGGCCGGCCCCTGCACGGGCCGGCCGGGTCAGACCCTGACGGGTCAGGCCCGGTTCTCGTAGGCCTCGCGGATCTCCTGCGGGACGCGCCCGCGGTCGTTGACGTTCATCCCCTGGGCCTTGGCCCACGCGCGGATCTCGGCGGTGTCCGGGTTGCCGGAGGCCGGAGCCGTCCGCGCCTTGGCGCGGCCGCCGGAGGCGCGGCCACCGGTGCGGCGGGCGCCCTTGACGTAGTCGGCGAGCGCGGAGCGCAGCTTCTCCGCGTTGGCGGTGGTGAGGTCGATCTCGTAGGTCTTGCCATCCAGAGCGAACGTCACGGTCTCGTCCGCCTCGCCACCGTCGAGGTCGTCGACAAGAAGGACCTGAACCTTCTGTGCCACCGGGATTTCCTTTCATCGAAAAGCAGTACGCGGAAAGGAAACCGCTTTTCTCAGGAAAACACAAACCCCCTGGGAGAGGTTCGAGACCGCAACGCGGCGGGAAACATACGCGATTCGGACATAGGCCACAGGTGCGCGGAGCACGGGAAAAGCCGCCGTGATCGTTCAGAGGTGCAGAAGCATCCGGCTGTTGCCCAAGGTGTTCGGCTTCACTCGTTCGAGACCGAGGAACTCGGCGACGCCCTCGTCATAGGAACGCAGGAGCTCCATGTAGACATCCGTCTCGACCGGGGTCTCGCCGATCTCGACGAAGCCGTGCTTCGCGAAGAAGTCCACTTCGAAGGTCAGGCAGAAAACCTTCCGGACGCCCACCGCCCGGGCGGTGTCCAACAACTGCCGGAGCAGCTGATGGCCGACTCCGGCGCCCTTCAGCGCACGGTCGACCGCGAGAGTGCGCACTTCGGCCAGGTCTTCCCACATGACGTGGAGAGCGCCGCAGCCCACCACCTGGCCGTCGGAGTCGCGTTCCGCGACCCAGAACTCCTGGATGTCCTCGTAAAGGACGACCGGGGCTTTGTCGAGGAGGATCCGCTGCTGCACGTACTGGTCGAGCAGGCGGCGCAGCGCGGGAACATCTCCGGTGCGGGCCCGGCGGATCGTCACTGTTTTTGCGTGTGCAGCGGAAAACTCAGCCATGCCCGGACGCTATCGCCCCGGCTCGGTACCGCGCTCGGCGGAGTCCCCTTCGGCGGCAGCGGGTTCGGGGGGCGCTTCGGCGGGCGCCGCGGCCGCTGGTTCCGCGGCGGTCCCGGCGACCGACTCGCCGTCGTGCCCCACGATCCGGATGGCGTCCCGGAGGGCCTCGCGCTGTTCCGCGGACATCATGTCGAAGAAGGCCACGAGGGCGGCCGCGGGGTTGTCGCTCGTCGACCAGGCTTCGTTCATCAGTGCGGCCGAGTAGGCGGCACGGGTGGAGACCGCGGTATATCGATAGGCGCGGCCTTCGGCTTCCCGGCGGACCCAGCCCTTCTGATGGAGATTGTCCATAACCGTCATGACCGTGGTGTACGCGATGGACCGTTCCTGCTGGAGGTCTTCCAGAACTTCACGAACAGTGACCGGGCGGTTCCACTGCCACACCCGCGTCATGACCGCGTCTTCGAGTTCTCCCAAGGGGCGAGGCACAACAGCACGATAGTGCGGAATGTGCGGAATTGCCCAGCTATTCGGAACACAACGCGCCATGGAATCCGGGGGCCTCCGACGAAGTCGGCGGACCCCCGGCCCCGCGTGTGCCGCTACTTCCCGGGCTGCGCCTGCCGGGCCGCCTCGGCGCGGGCGATCACGGCGTCGACCGCCGCGTCTTCCTTGGCCTTGTTGGCGCCGCCCTGGCTCTTCACGATCGTCACGACGAGCATGATGAAGAAGCCGGCCATCACTACGGGGGGCACGAGCGCGGAAACGTAGTCCATGCCCCCAGCGTAGCTACCCGGCGGCGAGCCCGGCCGCCGGGGGCGGAGTGGGCTTGCGGCGCGGCGGGAACACCTCGCCGGGCGTCGGGATGGGCCGCTCGGACGGGCGCTCGGCGGGCCGCTCGGGGCGCTGCGGCTCCTTGGGGGCCGGTGCGGGGCGCGCGGGCCCCTCCTTGCCGTCCTTGGCGTCCCCTGCGGCCTTGGCATCTGAGGCGTTCCTGCCCCCGGCCAGGGCCAGCAGCCGGGTCCGGGGCGCCGGCGCGGTGGAGAGCCGCCGTCTGACGGAGCGCTCGGCGATGACCTGGGAGCGTTCCAGCAGCGCCGCCGCGACCGGGTTGGCCCGCAGGGCGCGCAGGGCCGCGAGGTCGTCGGGCGCGGGCTCGTACCCCGCGGCCAGGGCGTCCTGGAGCAGCTCCAGGTAGCCGGAGAGGCCGCCGGGCAGGGAGCCGCGGTAGCGGGCGAGGTCGGCCAGGAGGAACTCTCTGAGCCGCCCCGCCTCCTGGACCGCATCATCCACCGACTGCGCGAGGCGCAGGCAGTCCTGGACCTCGGAGGTCGTCAAGGGGGCCGTGGAGGACTGGAGGGCGTGGGCGAGCGTTCGCCTGAGCACGCGCAGCTCGGCTGCGCTGAACGCCATGCCGCCGCGGGATCCGTAGGGCGTGGGCATGGGCCGAAGATACGCGCTAATCGGACAAAATCCCCTGATCGGCACGATTCCGGGCGCGTCAGCCCGGGCGCCCGCCCGAGCGACGGCCCGGGCGCCCGCCCTACCCCTGCGCCTTGACGGCGTCAAGGAAGTCGGCCCAGGCGGCCTGGGTCGTGGCCAGAACCAGGTGCGCCGGGTCGGCCCGGTCGGCCACGCGGACCAGGTGCCCGGGGGCCGCGGAGACGTAGACGCAGGCGTCTCCTTCGCCGCAGTACGTGGACTTCTGCCAGGCGGGGTGAGCGGTCATGGTGTCTCTCCTCGGGGGACGGCTCCGTTGCTTCCCGTGGAAGGGAAGGTAACTCCGAGCGGGCTCCGCGCCGACGACTTCGGCGGAATTCGGTGCGCCGTCACATCACGGAGGCGCCTGCGGAGGCATCTGCGCGGCGGCGGCGGGCGGGGTGGATCAGAGGCGTGCCGTGAAGGCCTCGACCGCCTTGCGGACGTCTTCCGCGGTCCAGGCGAGGCCCGGATCCGTGACCTCCAGTTCCGTCATCGACACACCCGGGACCGCCGTCGCGGACCAGCGGCGGAAGAGGACCGTGCCCGTCTCCTCGGCAAGGCGGGCCCCGGCCTCCGTCAGCCGGTCCGCCTCGTACGGCAGCCACACCTGGAACTGGTGCGTGTGCGGGACCTCCGGGTTGACGCGGAACCACGGGATGCCCGCGGCGCCGAGGGCCTCGCCCAGCGCCGCCGCGACCACGCGGGCCTGGGCCACGTACGACGGCAGGCGCGGCAGCTCCCGGTCCAGGCCCGCCAGCGCCGACAGCGCCTGCGGGAACTGGCGGAAGATCTGGCCCCCGTACCGGTGGCGCCAGACCTTCGCCTCCGAGACCAGGTCGGCGGGGCCGGCCAGCGCCGCGCCGCTGAGCCCGCCGAGGGACTTGTAGAAGGAGACGTACACCGAGTCCGCGAGCCCCGCGATCTCCGGCAGCGGCCGCCCGAAGTGCACCGTCGACTCCCACAGCCGGGCCCCGTCGAAGTGGACCACCGCGTCCCGTTCGCGGGCCGCGCCGACCAGCGCCTCCAGCTCCTCCCAGGACGGCAGCAGGAACCCGGCGTCGCGCAGCGGGAGCTCCAGCATCAGCGTGCCGAAGGGCTCCGCGAGGTCCGCGACCTCCGCCGCCGTCGGCTGCCGCGGCTCCGTCACCGGGTGCACCGTCCGCAGGCCGGAGACCAGCGACAGCGCACCGCCCTCCCACAGCTCCGGATGGCTCATCGGGTGCAGCGCGACCACCGGGTTCCCGGTCCGCCCCGCCCAGCAGCGCAGCGCGATCTGCTGGGCCATCGTCCCCGACGGGAAGAACGCCGCGTCCTGCGTCCCCAGCAGCTCCGCCACCCGCCGCTCCAGCCGGGTCACCACACCGTCCCCGTACAGGTCGGCCGGCTCGTCGGGATCCGGCGCGGCCAGACCCGAAAGCAGCTCCCCGACCGTCGCCTCGCGCAGGCTGCGGGAGAGCATGCGCTCGGCGTTGCGCCCCGCCGCCACCAGCCGCTTCGTCAGCTCGTCGTCACCAGTCATGCCCACGATCATCGCCGACCGGGCAATACGCCCAGGGGCTAGCATGGCGGCGTATCGTCCGGTACCCCCCGCGGACTGGAACGGAAGGCCTTCCCCGCGTGAACGCACCCCATCAGACGGAGCCCCGGGATCCGTCCGCCCGCCCTGCCCGGCTCACCGTCGGCGTCGTCGGCGCCGGCCGGGTCGGCCCCGCGCTGGCCCGCGCGCTCCAGCAGGCCGGGCACCGGCCGGTCGCCGTGTCCGGTGTCTCCGACGCCTCGCGCCGCCGCGCCGCGCGGATGCTGCCCGACGTGCCGCTCGTACCGCCCGCTCAGGTGCTGGAGCTGGCCGACCTGGTCCTGCTGACCGTGCCCGACGACGCGCTGCCGTCCCTCGTCGAGGGGCTCGCCGAAACCGGTGCGATCCGGCCCGGTCAGCTCCTCGTGCACACCTCCGGGCGGTACGGGGCCGCCGTGCTGGACCCGGCCCGCCGCGCGGGCGCGCTCCCGCTGGCCCTGCACCCCGCGATGACCTTCACCGGGACCGAGGTCGACGTCCAGCGGCTCGCCGGCTGCTCGTTCGGCGTCACGGCCCCCGAGGAGCTGCGGCTCGCCGCCGAGGCCCTGGTGATCGAGATGGGCGGGGAGCCCGAGTGGATCGCGGAGCAGAACCGTCCGCTCTACCACGCGGCCCTCGCCCTCGGCGCGAACCACCTGGTCACCCTGGTCGCCCAGGCCATGGAGCTGCTGCACAAGGCCGGGGTCGAACACCCCGACCGGATGCTCGGCCCGCTCCTCGGCGCGGCCCTCGACAACGCGCTGCGCTCCGGTGACGCCGCACTGACCGGCCCGGTCGCCCGCGGCGACGCCGGCACGGTCGCCGCGCACGTGTCGGAGCTGCGCAAGCACTCCCCCGGCGCGGTCGCCGGGTACCTGGCGATGGCCCGGACCACCGCCGACCGGGCCCTCGCGCACGGTCTCCTCAAGCCCGAACTCGCCGAGGACCTGCTCGGGGTGCTCGCCGACAGCACGGACCACGTCAACGGCACCGAAGGGGGCGACGGCCGGTGAACCACGACCTGCTGCTGATCGACACCGCGGAGGAGCTGCACAAGCTCCCGCGGACCGCAGGAGGCCCCCGCGCCGTCGTGATGACCATGGGCGCCCTCCACGAGGGCCACGCCACGCTGATCCGCACGGCCCGCGAACAGGCAGGGCCCAAGGGCCAGGTCGTGGTCACCGTCTTCGTGAACCCGCTCCAGTTCGGGGCGAACGAGGACCTCGACCGCTACCCCCGCACCCTCGACGCCGACCTGGAGATCGCCCGGGAGGCCGGCGCCGACGCGGTGTTCGCCCCGGCCGTCGACGAGGTCTACCCGGGCGGCGACCCCCAGGTGCGGGTCAGCGCCGGCCCGATGGGCGAACGCCTCGAAGGGGCCACCCGGCCGGGCCACTTCGACGGGATGCTGACCGTCGTCGCCAAGCTGCTCCACCTCACCCGGCCCGACCTGGCCCTCTTCGGGCAGAAGGACGCGCAGCAACTGGCCCTGATCCGGCGGATGGTCACCGACCTGAACTTCCCCGTCGAGGTGGTCGGCGTACCGACCGTCCGCGAGGAGGACGGGCTCGCGCTGTCGTCCCGCAACCGGTACCTCTCCGACCAGGAGCGCCGCAGCGCCCTGGCCCTGTCCCGCGCGCTGTTCGCCGGGCAGGACCGGCTCGCCGCGCAGGCCGCGCTGCGGGCCCGCGCCGAGGCCTCCCCCGCCAGCGGCGAGCGGGCCACCGCCCTGGCCCGGCTCGGCGAGGTCCGGGCCTCGGCCGACGCGCACGCCGTGTCCGCCGCGAACGCCGGGCTGCCGGAGGCCGTACGGGCGGCCGCCCGGCACGTCCTGGAGGACGCCGGCCGGCACGACCCGCCGCTGGTGCTGGACTATCTGGCACTGGTGGATCCGCAGGACTTCACCGATGTCGGCCCCCACTTCACCGGGCAGGCCGTGCTGGCCGTCGCCGCGAAGGTGGGGACGACGCGGCTGATCGACAACATCCCATTGGAGTTCGGAGCACACACGTGAGCACCCCAGGCACAGGCACCGCCGGTACCGGCATACGGCTGCACGCCCCCGCCCCCGGCTGGGCCGTCGACGCCGACGTCGTGGTCGTCGGCTCCGGCGTCGCAGGCCTGACCGCCGCGCTGCGCTGCGCCGCCGCCGGCCGCCGTACGGTCGTGGTCACCAAGGCCCGGCTCGACGACGGCTCCACCCGCTGGGCACAGGGCGGGATCGCCGCGGCCCTCGGCGAGGGCGACACCCCCGAGCAGCACCTGGACGACACGCTGGTCGCGGGCGCCGGGCTGTGCGACGAGGCCGCCGTACGGCTCCTCGTCACCGAGGGACCGGACGCGGTGCGCCGCCTCATCGCCACCGGGGCCGTCTTCGACACCTCCGCCGAGACCGGCGAGATAGAGCTGACCCGCGAGGGCGGCCACCACCGCCGCCGGATCGCGCACGCGGGCGGCGACGCCACCGGCGCCGAGATCTCCCGGGCGCTGGTCGAGGCCGTCCACGCGGCGGGCATCGAGACCGTGGAGAACGCCCTGGTCCTGGACCTGCTCCAGGACGCCGAGGGCCGGACCGCCGGTGTCACCCTGCACGTCATGGGCGAGGGCCAGCACGACGGCGTCGGCGCCGTCCACGCTCCCGCCGTGATCCTGGCGACCGGCGGCATGGGCCAGGTCTTCTCGGCCACCACCAACCCGGCGGTGTCCACCGGCGACGGGGTGGCGCTCGCCCTGCGCGCCGGGGCCGAGGTCTCCGACCTGGAGTTCGTCCAGTTCCACCCGACCGTGCTCTTCCTCGGCCCGGAGGCCGAGGGCCAGCAGCCGCTGGTGTCGGAGGCGGTCCGCGGCGAGGGCGCGTACCTGGTCGACGGCAACGGCGTCCGCTTCATGGTCGGGCAGCACGAGCTGGCCGAGCTGGCCCCGCGCGACATCGTCGCCAAGGGCATCATGCGCCGCATGCAGGAGCAGGGCGCGCAGCACATGTACCTGGACGCCCGGCACTTCGGCGCACAGATGTGGGAGCAGCGCTTCCCGACCATCCTGGCGGCCTGCCGCTCGCACGGCATCGACCCGGTGACCGAGCCGGTCCCGGTCGCGCCCGCCGCGCACTACGCGTCGGGCGGCGTGCGGACCGACCTGCAGGGCCGTACCACGGTCCCCGGCCTGTACGCGTGCGGCGAGGTCGCCTGCACCGGCGTGCACGGCGCGAACCGGCTCGCCTCCAACTCCCTGCTGGAGGGCCTGGTCTTCGCCGAGCGGATCGCCGAGGACATCGTCTCGAACGCGCCCGCCGGCAACGGCCCCGGGATCCCGGTCCCCGCGACCGGCCCGCTCCAGCCCGCCGAGGCGCGGTACGAGGTCCAGCGCATCATGACGGAGGGCGCGGGCGTGCTCCGCTCCGCCGAGTCCCTGCGCACGGCGGCCGCCGCCCTGGAGAACCTCTACGCGACGGCCCTCACCGCGCTGGAGACGGACGGGAAGACCGCCGTGCCCGGCACCGAGACCTGGGAGGCCACGAACCTGCTGTGCGTGGCCCGGGTGCTGGTCGCCGCCGCCCAGCGCCGCGAGGAGACCCGCGGCTGCCACTGGCGCGAGGACCACCCCGACCGGGACGACGCCGCCTGGCGCCGCCACCTCGTCGTCCGGCTGTCCGCCACCGAGAAGCGGGCCCTGGTCGTCACCCCCACCGACTCCGCGGGCTTCCCGTCCGTACAGCACCCCCTGAGCCAGGAGCAGTCATCGTGAGCACCCCCGAACAGCACCAGCACGAGCACGAGCACGCGGAGCTGCCGCTCCTCGACGAGTCCGCGGGCGGCTGCGGCGACGGCTGCGGCTGCGGCGACGGCGAGGAGAGCGGCCTGGACCCGGCGCTGGCCCAGCTGCTGGCCGACGCGGGCCTGGACCCGATCGAGGTCGAGGACATCGCCCACATGGCGATCTCCGAGGACCTGGACGGCGGGGTCGACGTGACCACGGTGGCCACCGTCCCCGAGGACGCCGTGGCGCACGCCGACTTCACGGCGCGCGAGGCGGGCACGGTCGCCGGCCTGCGCGTCGCCGAGGCCGTCCTCTCGGTGGTCTGCGAGGACGAGTTCGAGGTCGAGCGGCACGTCGAGGACGGCGACCGCGTGCAGCCCGGTCAGGTGCTGCTGACGGTCAAGGCCCGCACCCGGGACCTGCTCACCGGCGAGCGCAGCGCGCTGAACCTGCTGTGCCTGATGTCGGGCATCGCGACGGCGACCCGCACGTGGGCCGACGAGCTGGAGGGCACCAAGGCGAAGGTCCGCGACACCCGCAAGACCACTCCGGGCCTCCGTTCCCTGGAGAAGTACGCGGTGCGCTGCGGCGGCGGCGTCAACCACCGGATGTCGCTGTCGGACGCGGCGCTGGTGAAGGACAACCACGTGATCGCGGCGGGCGGTGTCGCGGAGGCGTTCAAGGCCGTCCGCGAGCAGTTCCCCGACCTGCCGATCGAGGTCGAGGTGGACACCCTCCAACAGGTGCGCGAGGCCCTGGACGCGGGCGCGGACCTGATCCTGCTGGACAACTTCACGCCGATCGAGACCGAGGAGGCCGTCGCGCTGGTCCGCGGCCGCGCGGTGCTGGAGTCCTCGGGCCGCCTCACCATGGCCAACGCCCGGACGTACGCGCAGACGGGCGTCGACTACCTCGCGGTCGGCGGGCTCACGCACTCGTCCCCGATCCTGGACATCGGCCTGGACCTGCGCGAGGAGCGGTAATGCTGCTGACCATCGACGTCGGCAACACCCACACCGTGCTGGGCCTGTTCGACGGCGACGAGATCGTCGAGCACTGGCGCGTCTCGACGGACCCGCGCCGGACGGCCGACGAGATGGCCGTCCTGATGCAGGGGCTGATGGGCACGCACCCGATGCTCGGCAGCGAGCTGGGCGACGGCATCCACGGCATCGCGATCTGCGCGACCGTCCCGTCGGTGCTGCACGAGCTCCGCGAGGTGACCCGCCGCTACTACGGCGACGTCCCCGCGGTGCTCGTCGAGCCCGGCATCAAGACGGGCGTGCCGATCCTGATGGACAACCCCAAGGAGGTCGGCGCGGACCGCATCATCAATGCGGTCGCCGCCGTCGAGCTCTACGGCGGCCCGGCGATCGTGGTCGACTTCGGTACGGCGACCACGTTCGACGCGGTGTCCGCGAGGGGCGAGTACGTGGGCGGGGTGATCTCCCCGGGCATCGAGATCTCGATGGAGGCCCTCGGTGTACGGGGCGCCCAGCTCCGCAAGATCGAGCTGGCGCGGCCGCGCAACGTGATCGGCAAGTCCACGGTCGAGGCGATGCAGTCGGGCGTGGTCTACGGCTTCGCGGGCCAGGTTGACGGGATCGTGACCCGGATGGCCCGGGAGCTGGCCGGACCGGCCGGCGAGCCGTCCGACGTGCGGGTCATCGCGACGGGCGGGCTCGCCCCTATCGTCCTCGGCGAAGCCTCGGTCATCGACGACCACGAGCCGTGGCTGACGCTGATAGGGCTGCGCCTGGTCTACGAGCGCAACGCGCCGAACTTCGACTGAGGCCGTCCGCGCCGGCCCCGGGGCACGGGGCACGGCCGCCCGTGCCCCGGTGGGTGGCGGCGGCCGGCCCGGCGCCCCTCTCGCTCCTCGCCTCACTCCTCGCCGTTCTGAAGGCTCGGGTCCGACCTGATGAATTAGCTTGAGCCCAACTGGTCGACAGGCACAGGACGGCTCATATGCCCCGTGATACGGCGTACTTGAAGGTGGCCGACGCACTGCGCGCCCGGATCCGGGCCGAGGAGTGGCCCGTCGGTGCCAAGCTGCCGTCGCGGGCCCGGTTCGCCGAGGAGTACGGGGTCGGGCAGAGCGTCACGCAGCGCGCGCTGGAGCTTCTGATCATCGAGGGGCTCCTGGAGGGCCGCGCGGGCTCGGGCACGTACCTGTGCGAGCCGCACGAGCGGCTGCGCATGGTCCGCTCCCGGCGCCGCCGCCGGACCGGGCCCGGCGGTGCGGGCATGACGTGGGAGTCGCATTCCACGGCCCGCACGCCGGCACCCGAGCGGATCGCGGAGCGCCTCGCCGTCCCGCCGGGCGATCCGTGCGTGCTCACCACGTACGAGTTCCTGGCCGAGGGCCGGCCGGTGGAGATCTGCGAGTCCTGGGAGCCGATGGCGGTCACGGACGGCACTCCGGTCGTGCTGCCGGAGGCGGGCCCGTTCAAGGGCGCCGGGGTCATCGAGCGGATGCGCTCGATCGGCGTGCTGGTCGCCTCGGCGCTGGAGGTCCCCCGCCCGGCCCGGGCGAACCAGCGGCAGGCCAATCTGCTCGGCATCAGCGTCGGCGACCTGATCACCGAGATCGAGCGGACGTACTACGCGACGGACGGCCGGGCGGTGGAGACCGCCGACATCGTGGTCGCCGACCGCCGCTCCGAGATCGCGTACGAGATCGAATTCCACCCCGGGGACCGCTGAGCCGGCCCGGCCGGCACTACATGCCACCCGGTGCGTGACGGCGGTGCGGGGCCGCCAGCCGGCACAGGGCGGCCCACCAGGGGTGCCGGGCCGCCCGGCCGTCAATGACGGCCCGGAACTGCTCGTACGTACGGGCCGCGCGCAGGACGGCGACGTCGTCGCGGCCCGGCGGCGGGGGCATCGGGGCGCCCTGCTGGGACGCCCGGTAGGTGTCGAGGAGGTACTGCTCCGTCGCTGTCATCCCTCCACCCTGGACCCGCTCGCGCCACCCCGCACGACGATTGACGCTCCTCGTCAATTGATCCGTGTCAGTCCAGGTCACAGGCGTCCGACCGGTCAGAATGGCTCGATGAGCGTCACCATCGACATCGCCGGGCTCCCCGTGGAGCGGATCCGTTTCGCGCCCTCTCCGCTCTCCGAGCTCTGTATGGCGCTGCACGCGCTCTCGCAGCCCGCCCACCACCCCGGGCTCGCCTCCTGGACCACCGCCACTTCGGCCGCGCTCGACCCGTGCCTCGCGGACCGGCTGCTGGAGGGCGACTTCATGTGGCGCAGCTCCTTCTCCGACATCTTCATGGCCTTCGCGGGCATTCCCGGCGGCAGCGGCCTGCCCGCCGCGACCCTGGCCGAGGAGCTCGACGTACTCGACCGGATCGACGACGAGCGGTTCGTGATGGCCGCCCTGGAGCACTGCTGGCTGGCGCTGTACAACGAAGGCGGCGGACCCTCCCCGCTGAAGGACCCGCGGGCCCGGGCGAAGGCGCTGGAGACGGCCGCCGCCCGCGGCCCCCGGCAGCTGGACTTCTCGCTGCGGCTGCTGGACGACACGGCCTCCGTGCGGGTGTGGCTGCGCCGGCTCGTGGAGGACTGCGACGAGGCGTTCTTCGCGGAGACCTGGCGGCGGATCGAACCGCAGCAGAGCGCCGACGCCCGGCACAAGACCGAGGTCCTGCGCCGCAAGGGGCTGGCGCCGGTGCTGAAGGAGGTGTCGACGGCGCTGAGCGTCGACGAGGCCGCCACCACCATCACCGTCGACAAGATGGTCCACGGCTCGGCGACCGCGACCGACCCGGAGATAGGCCCCGGCCTGGTCTTCGTGCCGACGAACTTCGGCTGGCCCCATCTGCTGGTGCTGCACGCGCCCGGCTGGATGCCGGTGGTCCACTATCCGATCCGCTCCCCCGAACTGCCCGTGCCGGGCTCGGTGGAGCTGCTCCAGCGGCGGATGGGGGCGCTGGCCCACCCGATGCGGATGATGCTGTGCCGGAGCCTGGCCCGGGCCCCGTACACGACGAGCGAACTCGCGACCGTGCACGGGATCACGGCGCCGGAGGTGTCGCGGCACCTGTCGGCGCTGAAGAAGGCGGGCCTGCTGCACACCTGGCGCCAAGGGCGTTATGTCCAGCACCAGTTGGATCTGGGCGTGGTCGCCCGGATCGGCTCGGAGTTCATCGAGGGCATCCTGCGCTAGCGCAACGTCCCGGACGGTGGCCGGATTTGGACGGCGCAGATTCACCGATATGCGGAAGTCGCCAACCGGAATCAGCGAAAACTCTGGCCAGACCGGTTGCATGGTCTATACCGTGCGTCCACCACTCCCCCCACGTACCGCGCACCGCATCCGTCTGTCTGCTCGCACTTGCCGTGGAAGGACCTTCATGCCCTCACGCCGTATAGCCGCAGCAACTGCCGCCCTGGCCGCCGCGGCCCTCGTCTCCCCGCTGATGATCGCCGGGCCGGCCGGCGCCACCGGCAGTCCGCAGAGCGACGCCGCACGGGGCGACGCACTGGCCAGGAAGCTGGTCAAGGACTCGACCGGCAAAGGTGCCAACAACCACCTGAAGGTGTTCCAGGCCATCGCCGACTACAACAACGGCACCCGCGTGGCCGGCTCCAAGGGCCACGTGCAGTCAGCGCAGTACGTCGAGGCCGTGATGCGGGCGGCCGGCTACAAGGTCTCGAAGAACGAGTTCGACTTCGTGTACGTCGAGACGATCGCCGAGACCCTGAAGGTCAACGGCGCGGCCGGGCGCGACGTCCCGATCAAGCTGATGACGTACACGGCGAGCGGCCCGGCGGACGGCGTGAAGGCGCAGATCGCCGTCGCCCCCGTGGACGCGGACGGCTCGAACGGCTGCGAGCCGGGCGACTTCGCCGCGGGCGCCTTCACGGGCCGGATCGCGCTGATCAAGCGCGGCGGCTGCACCTTCGCGGTCAAGCAGGCCAACGCGGCGGCGGCCGGCGCGGCCGGCGCGGTCATCTACAACAACACCGAGGGCGCCCTCAACGGCACCCTGGGGGCGGCGGACGCGGGCAAGGTCCCTACCGGCGGCGTCTCCAAGGCCGAGGGCGAACGGCTCGCCGCCGAGGCCGCGGCCGGGCCGGTCGAGGTCACGCTCGACATCCGCGAGTTCCGGGAGAACCGCAAGACGTACAACGTCATCGCGGAGACGCGGGGCGGCGACGAGAACAACACCGTCTTCCTCGGCGCGCACCTCGACTCGGTCTCGGCCGGTCCCGGCATCAACGACAACGGGTCCGGCTCGGCCGGCATCCTCCAGGTCGCGCAGCGCCTCGCGAGCAGCCAGGACAAGATCAAGAACAAGGTCAGGTTCGCCTGGTGGTCGGCGGAGGAGTTCGGCCTGCTGGGCTCCGAGGCGTACGTCGGCGGACTGACCGACGCCCAGAAGAAGCAGATCAGGCTCTACCTGAACTTCGACATGATCGCCTCGCCGAACGCGGCGTACTTCGTCTATGACGGCGACGACTCGGACCACGTCGGCTCGGGCCCCGGCCCGGAGGGCTCGGCCCAGCTGGAGAAGGGCATCACCGACTTCCTCGACGCGCAGAAGATCCCGCACGAGGGCTCGGACTTCACGGGCCGCTCGGACTACGGCCCGTTCATCGAGGCGGGCATCCCGTCCGGCGGTACGGACACGGGCGCCGAGGGCATCAAGACGGCGGAGCAGGCGGCGAAGTTCGGCGGCCAGGCCGGTGTCGCGTACGACGTGAACTACCACGGCAAGGGCGACACGATCGCGAACATCGACCAGAAGGCGCTCGACATCAACGTCGACGTCATCGCGAACGCGGTCGGCCACTACGCGTTCGACCTGGCCCCGCTGTCGCGCCCGGTGGTCTCGAAGCCGACCACGGGCGGCAGCACCGGCGGGGGCCTGCGCCCGGGCCACGACCACGACGCCACGCAGTAGGCCACACCGCTGCGCGGACCGGTCCTTGTCCGTGCCGGCGGGGCTTCCCGGCCCCGCCGGCACGGCGGTCAGCACGGCCAGGGGCCGATGCCCACCGGCTGGACCAGCCAGCCGAAGTCGCCGAGCCCGCCGCGGGCCGTGAGCTCCGCCGCCTCGCCGGCCGAGGCCAGCGCCCGGACGTACGCCGCCGGGTCGGAGGTGGCCAGGGCCAGCGGCGGGCGGGCGCCCGACACCCCGAGCGCGTCCAGCGCCTCCCGCTGCGAGAGCAGCACCGCGCCCGGTCCCGCGCAGGCGTCGAGCGCCACATGGGCGGTGACGTCGCAGCTGCCGTCCGGCACCGGCGGGACCTCCCGGCCCGCGCGGAAACCCGTCAGGGTGCCGTACGGGGGCCGGGCCCCGGCGGTGTGGGCGTAGTCCACCGCCACCGCCAGGCCCCGCTCCAGGGTGGCCGCGGCCGCCGCCCAGGCCTCGTCGCGCGGCCGGCCGATCTCGGCCCGGCCCCCGCCCGGCCACCACCGCTCCAGCCAGGCCCGGTCCGCGCCGTCCACCGCCGGGCCGGGGCTCTCCGTACCGTCCCGGGCGACCAGTACGTAGCGCCCTTCCTGCGCGATCTCCAGGGGCACGTTGTCCAGCCACTCGTTGGCGAGCAGGAGTCCCGCCGTCCCCTCGGGCGGTACGGGGACCCACCGGATCCGCGGGTCGAGGCCGTCCGGCCGCTCCGCCCGCTCCACCGCGTACGGGCGCACCCGCGCCGCGACCTCCGCCGGCAGCGCGGCCAGCACCCCGGCCAGCAGCTCCGCCCGCCCGGCCCCGACGTCGACCAGGTCCAGCTCCCGCGGATGTCCGAGCTCGGCGTCCACCCACCGCAGCAGCCGGGCCACCGCCCCGGCGAACAGCGGCGAGGCGTGCACGGAGGTGCGGAAGTGCCCGGCCGGCCCCGGCCCGCCCGGGCGCACGTAGAACCCGTCCGGCCCGTAGAGCGCGGCCTCCATCGCCGTCCGCCACCGAACCGGAACCGAATCTGCGACTTCTCCCTGAGTGGTCATCCCCGAAAGGTTAAGCTCGGCCTCCACCTTGGGGAGTACTCCTCCGGTGCACGGATCGCACCTGTGGTTGACTCCAGCACCTATCCGCTTTGCCTACTCTGGGTTACGTGCAGCGCCTCTACGACTTCCTCCGCAGACACCCGACGGGCGTCGACAGCTTCTGGGCTGTCCTCCTGTTCGGGATCGCGATGCTGGAGGTCGCCGACAACGGCGTCAACAGCGCCACCACCAAGCTGATCGCCGTCCCCTCCGTGATCGCGATGGGTCTCGTCGTGGCACTGCGCCGCAGATGGACCCTGCCGATGTTCTGGCTGGCCGTCGGCACCGGCGTCTACAAACTGCTCACCCACACCGACGTGAACACGGCCGACTTCGGGATGCTGATCATCCTGTACACGGTCGCGGCCTCGGCCGAGGTCTCGCGCCGGATGTCCCGTACCGCGCTCGCCATCGGGTTCGGCGCCGCCCCGCTCTACGCCCTGCGCTTCCACGTGGACAAGGGCAGCGCCTCCGACAACGTCTTCTTCACCCTGTTCGCCATCGTCCCGTTCGTCCTCGCCTGGGTGCTCGGCGACTCCCTGCGCACCCGCCGGGCCTACTACGCCCAGCTCGTCGAGCGGAACCAGCGCCTGGAGAAAGAGCGCGAGGCGCAGGCCAAGGTGGCCGTCGCCGCCGAGCGCGCCCGGATCGCCCGCGAGCTGCACGACGTCGTCGCGCACAACGTCTCGGTGATGGTGGTCCAGGCGGACGGCGCCGCGTACGTCATGGACGTGGCCCCGGATCAGGCCAAGGAGGCCCTGCAGACCATCTCCGGCACCGGCCGCCAGGCCCTGGCCGAGATGCGCCGCCTGCTCGGCGTCCTGCGCACCGGGGAGCCGCAGGAGTCCGAGGACTACGTGCCGCAGCCGGACGTCGAGCAGATCGAGGTGCTCGTCGAGCAGGTCCGGGCGGCGGGCCTCACGGTGGACTTCCAGGTCGAGGGCGCACCGCGCCGGCTGCCCAGCGGCGTCGAGCTCACCGCGTACCGGATCGTGCAGGAGGCCCTGACGAACACCCGCAAGCACGGCGGCCCGGACGCCAAGGCGAGCGTCCGGCTGGTCTACTTCGACGACGGGCTCGGCCTGCTGGTCGAGGACGACGGCCGCGGGGCGGCCCACGAGCTGTACGAGGACGGCGGCGCCGACGGCGCCGGGCACGGGCTGATCGGCATGCGCGAGCGGATCGGCATGGTCGGCGGCACCCTGGACGCGGGCCCGCGTCCCGGCGGCGGCTTCCGGATCAGCGCACTGCTCCCGCTCAAGAAGAAATGACGAGGTCGAGGTAACAAATGTCCATCCGAGTGATGCTGGTCGACGACCAAGTGCTGCTGCGCACGGGCTTCCGGATGGTGCTCGCCGCCCAGCCGGACATGGAGGTCGTCGCCGAGGCAGGCAACGGCCTGGAGGCGCTGGAGGTGCTGCGGGCCACGAAGGTGGACGTGGTGCTGATGGACGTCCGGATGCCGAAGCTCGACGGGGTCGAGGCCACGCGCCGGATCTGCGAGCAGGACGAGCACCCCGACGTGATCATCCTGACCACCTTCGACCTGGACGAGTACGCCTTCTCGGGCCTGAAGGCGGGCGCGAGCGGGTTCATGCTGAAGGACGTTCCGCCGGCGGAGCTGCTGGCCGCGATCCGCTCGGTGCACAGCGGTGACGCGGTGGTGGCCCCGTCCACGACCCGGCGCCTGCTGGACCGTTTCGCGCCGATGCTGCCGACGAACACGCAGGAGCCGCAGAACAAGGAGGTCGAGCGGCTGACGGAACGCGAACGCGAGGTCATGCTGCTGGTGGCCCAGGGCCTGTCGAACGGCGAGATCGCCGCCCGCCTGGTCCTGTCCGAGGCCACGGTGAAGACACATGTGGGCCGCATCCTCACCAAGCTGAACCTGCGCGACCGCGTGCAGGTGGTCGTCCTCGCGTACGAAACGGGCCTGGTCCGCGCCGGCGGCGCGTAGCTCCTGCCGCCGACGGGCCCCGGGCCTCTCCCGCCGGGCCGCCGGTCAGGTCATCCAGCGGTCCGGGCGGGCGTCCGCGCGGGAGGTGCGGGAGCGGACCGCCTGGGCGTCCAGCAGGTCGGCCGCCTCGGCCGCCGGGCGCAGTCGGGCCGTGACCGTGCCGCCCGCGCCGGTGTCCACGTGGACGTCGGCGAGGCCCTGGACGCGCTCCCACGGGCCCTGGGTCAGGCGGACGCTCTGCACCTTGGCGTGCGGGACGATCTCCGTGCGGCGGCACAGCAGCCCCTTGCGGGCGGCGAACACGTCCAAGGAGACGGCCAGGGCGTAGCCCCTCCACCAGACCGGGACCACCCACCGCGACCCGGCCTTCGGCGACCGGCCGAACACGAGGGCGGCGAGGTCCACGCCCGGCAGCACCCGGGCGACGACCTTCTGGGCGGCGGCCCGCGAGGCCACCGGGACCAGGACCTCGTTCTTCGAGCCGGCCACCGCCAGCTCCACCCGCACCAGGTCCCGGGGCCGCCACAGCAGCGGCTCCACGATCCGTACGCTCTGCACCCGCCCCGGCGGCACGGTCTCGTGTGCCCGGTCCAGCAGCCCGTGGTCGAGGCGCAGCCCGTCCGGGGACTCGGCCACCCGCCAGTCGAACTCGGTCAGGAAGCGGCCGACCGTCCCCGACCAGGTCCCGCCCAGCAACGGCAGCAGGGTGGCGATCGTGGCCCAGGGGTTCTTGCTGAACCACCACACGGCGACCGGCACGCCCAGCCCGGCGGCCAGCGCCGCCCACGCCGAGAGGGTGAGCAGCAGCGACACCGCCAGCTCCCGGGGGCCGACGCGCAGCAGCTCGCGCTGCGGCGCCTCGCCGAGCGCGACGGCCTCCGCCGGGGCGAAGCCGGCCGCCCGGGCCAGCAGCTCGGCGCGCAGCGCCACGGCTTCCCGTTCGTCGAGGAAGGCCAGCTCGTCCTTCTCCTCCGTGCCGATCACGTCGAGCCGCAGCTTGGCGACGCCGGCCACCCGGGCCAGCAGCGGCCGGGTCACGTCCACCGCCTGGATCCGGTCGAGCCGGATGTGCGCGGTGCGCCGGAAGAACAGCCCGCTGCGGATGCGCAGCTCGGTGTCGGTCACCTCGTAGTGGGTGAACCACCAGCTCAGGAACCCGTACAGGCCGAACACCACGACCAGGGCGGCCAGGATCAGCGCGCGCAGGGTGACGGACAGCTCGCCCGCCCACTCCACGGCCTTGTCGCCCTGCTGGACGACGACGCCGACGGTCGCGGCGATCGGCACCCACGCCCGGCGCAGCGGCGTGAGCACGTGCAGCCGGCGCTCCGCGGCGGGCACGGCGGGCACGGCGGCCGCGGCAGGCACGGCGGCCGCGGCAGGCGCGACGCCCGGATCGGAGTCGGCGGTCACAGGCCCGCCGACCTTGCCTCGCCGAGCTCCGTCAGGCGGTCCCGCAGCCGTTCCGCCTCGGCCGGGACCAGCCCCGGAATCTTGGCGTCCGTGGCCGCGGCGGCCGTGTGCAGCTGTACGGAGGCCAGCCCGAAGCGACGCTCCAGCGGCCCCGAGCTCACCTCGACCAGCTGCATCCGCCCGTACGGCACCACGGTCTGCGCCCGCCACAGCACCCCGCGGCTGATCAGCAGGTCGTCGGCGCGTTCGGCGTACCGCCAGGAGCGCCAGTTGCGGCCGATCAGCACCCAGCCCCAGGCCAGGCCGGCCAGCCAGAGCGCCCCCGCGGCCGCCCAGGCCGGGCCCGCGGTCAGGCCCAGCAGCAACGAGGTCCCGGCGGCGGGCAGCACCGTCCAGATCACCAGCAGCAGTCGCCGCAGGCCGAGCAGCCCGCCCGGCAGCCCCACCCACTCGGGCCGGCTCGTCTCACCCGTCGTCCCCATTTCCATGCGGTCAGCCTAGGGCTGCGAGAATGCGGGCATGACGGAGACCACGGTCGGCATCGGCGGAGCGGCGGAAAGCACCGACATGGTGCTCAACATCGGACCCCAGCACCCTTCCACGCACGGCGTGCTGCGCCTGCGCCTCGTCCTGGACGGCGAGCGGATCGCCGCCGCCGAGCCGGTCGTCGGCTATATGCACCGCGGCGCCGAGAAGCTCTTCGAGGCGCGCGACTACCGGCAGATCGTGATGCTCGCGAACCGCCACGACTGGCTGTCCGCCTTCTCCAACGAGCTCGGCGTGGTCATGGCGGTCGAGCGGATGCTCGGCATGGAGGTCCCCGAGCGGGCCGTGTGGATGCGGACCCTGCTCGCCGAGCTGAACCGGGTGCTGAACCACCTGATGTTCCTCGGCTCCTACCCCCTCGAACTGGGCGGAATCACCCCGATCTTCCACGCGTTCCGTGAGCGCGAGGAACTCCAGGCCGTCATGGAGGAGATCTCCGGCGGCCGCATGCACTACATGTTCAACCGCGTCGGCGGCCTCAAGGAGGACCTCCCGGCCGGCTGGCCCGGCCGGGCCCGCGCCGCGATCGCCGACGTCCGCACCCGCATGGACGTGTACGACAAGCTGGTCCGCGGGAACGAGATCTTCCGCGGGCGCACCCGCGGCGTGGGCGTGCTGTCCGCCGAGGCGGTGCACGCGTACGGGGTCTCCGGCCCGATCGCCCGCGCCTCCGGCGTCGACTTCGACCTGCGCCGCGACGAGCCGTACCTGGCCTACGGGGAGCTCCAGGACGTCCTCAAGGTGGTCACCCGCACCGAGGGCGACTGCCTGGCCCGCTTCGAATGCCTGCTGGACCAGACCCACAACGCGCTCGACCTCGCGGTCGCCTGCCTGGACCGGATGGCCGGGCTTCCCCCGGGGCCGATCAACCAGCGCCTCCCGAAGGTCCTGAAGGCGCCCGAGGGGGCCACGTACGCCTGGACCGAGAACCCCCTCGGCATCAACGGCTACTACCTCGTGTCCAAGGGCGAGAAGACCCCGTACCGGCTGAAGCTGCGCTCCGCCTCGTACAACAACATCCAGGCGCTGTCGGTGCTGCTGCCGGGCCAGCTGGTCGCGGACATGGTGGCGATCCTGGGCTCGCTGTTCTTCGTCGTGGGCGACATCGACAAATAGCTACAACTCCCGCAATGGTGCACGGGGTTTGTGCTTAGGGTGCGGAAATGACCACAGGCACATACGACGGCTACCTGCGGCGGCTCGGGTTCCAGGAGCCGCCCCGGCCCACCGTGGAGGCGCTCTTCGCGCTCCAGCGCGCCCACCTTGAGCGCATCCCGTACGAGAACCTCGACATCCAGCTCGGCCGGCCGCCCGGCATCGACCCCGGGCTGTCCGTGCGCCGCTTCGCCGCCGGACGCGGCGGGTACTGCTTCCACCTCAACGGCGCCTTCGCGCTGCTCCTGGAGGGCCTCGGCTTCGAGGTGACCCGGCATCTCGCGGGCGTCCTCGGCGCCGCGGACCGCGAGCGGCGCGACGTCAGCGGCGACCACCTCGCCCTGACCGTCCGGGTCGGCGGGGAGGCGTACTTCGTCGACGCCGGGCTCGGCGACGGCCCGTACGAGCCGCTGCCGCTGCGCGCCGGAACGCACCGGCAGGGGCAGTTCACGTACGAGCTGGGCCCGCTGGAGGGGGACGAGCCCGGCTGGAGGTACGTCAACGAGTCGGGACCCTGCCCGGTGGTCAACATCCTCTCGGCGCCCGCGGTGACGGCCGACTTCGAGGCCACGCACATACGGCTGTCGACCGCGCCGGACTCGGGCTTCGTACGGACCCTCGCGCTGCTGCGGCGCGACGCGCACGGCATCGACACGCTGCGGGGGCGGGTGCTGTCCCGGATCGATCCGGTGAAGGGCACGAGAGAGCGGGTCCTGGACACGCCCGGGGAGTTCTGGTCGGTGGTGGGCGGGCTCTTCGAGCGGGAGCTCGACGACCTGACGCCGGCGGACCGGGAGGCCCTGTGGATCCGGGTCTGCCGGGCCCACGAGGCCTGGCTGGCCGAACGGGAGAACGCCACCCGATAGCCGGCCGCCCCGGATCGGGGCCCTGACCTGCGCGGACACCGGCACACCGACGGCCCCGCGGGCGGTACCCCATCCGAGCGGGGTGCCGGAGCCCTGCGGCATGGCACCTGGGCCCGCGGCGCCGGGCGGCGGATGCTGATCGCCTCCACCCGTGCAGGAGAGGCCCGTGAGCGACCCCAGCCATCGAGGAACCGGAAAACCGCAGTCCGCCATCGTGGCCGCGGACGCTTCCGGCGGGGTCGGGGTCATCGGCATCGGACTCGCCGGCGTGCTGACGTTCGCCCTCGCGCAGGGCTCCTGGCAGTGGTTCGCCACGTTCATCGGGGTGACGCTCCTCGCCATGATCCTCGCCTTTCAGCGGCGACCGGCATGGACGCCCGGCATCGGGTCGCCCTACATGCGCGGCCTGGTCGCGTACGCGCTGGTCGTCGGCCTGTGCGTGGCGATCGCGGTGGCTCCGATGCTGCAGCGGTGGCGCTGGCTCTTCCCGATGCCGGGCACGCGCAGCGGGTGCGACGTGCTGGGCCGGTACGAGGCCATCCAGGCGAGGGCGGCTCTGGCGGACCTGGCCGGCAGCGACGGCACCGCCCTGGCCTACGCGCAGAACGCCCAGAGCGGCAAGGCCGTCGCCGACTGCCTGGCGGCCACGACGACACTGTGGCTGCCGGTGTACGGACTCGGGGTGGCCGTGGTGGTGGCCGTGACCGCATGGTCCCGCGACCGGTCCCGGGCGCGGAAGCCGCCCCGGCCGGAGCCCTCCCCCACGACCTAGCCGGCGTCGGCGGGGGCCGCGTCCCGGCCCGCCAGGTGCGGGTGCCGGGCGCGCTGGACGAGCACCAGGGCGAACAGCATTCCGGCGGAGGCGGGCATGAACGCGACCGGGCGGTACGCCGCGTCCACCACCAGCAGCGCGGTCAGTTGGACCGCCAACGTACCGGCGAGCAGCAACTGCGCCCAGCCGAACAGGGCCGGGCGGACGATGTGCCGGCGCTGGACGGGCAGCATCCAGCCGCGGGTGAGTACGGCGGTCCCGGAGCACGCGAGCAGCAGTACCACGGCTGCGATCGGTATGGCGGCGTAGAGCTGGATTCCCATGTCCGGCCCCTCCCTTCGAGGTGCGCCGATCATGGCACACGGGGTGCGGCCCGTTGCCGGAGGCGTCGGGCCCCGGAACGGTGTTGTCGGTACGGGCGGGCACACTGGGGGCATGTCCCACTCCCCCCGACGCGCCTGCCCCGTCTGCGGGCGCGACTGCGCCGTGACCGCCGGCCGGATCGCCCGCCACGACCCTCCCGCCGGGCGGGGCCGCGGCGAGCTGGTGTCCTGCCCCGGATCCCGGGCGCGGGTGGTGCTCGGGGCGTCGGCGCCGACACTGGACGGTTTCGTCCTGCCGGAACTGCCGGGGCAGCTGCCGCTGTTCTGAGCCCGAGCAGAGCGGCCCGCGGGTCTGAGTACCCGCGCGGATCAGCCGCGGCGGCGGCGCGGACAGGATGGCGGCACGTCCTGGAGCCCGCAGTCCGCGCTGGAGGCCGCGGCCGTGATCGTGATCTTGGCCCACCCCTGAGCCCCGGCCCCCGGCGCCGGCGGGTGCCCTAGGAGATGGCGGTCCGCAGCCGGACGACGTCGATCGGCTCGGTCTCGTCGTGCTCCGTCAGGTCGATGACCTGGCCCACCGCGCGCTGTTCGGGAGTGGCCGGCTTGAAGCCCTGCTCCTTGGCCGGCGGCTCGGCGGCGGCCCGGGCCGACTCCGCCTTGTGCGCCGCGAGGACCTCCGCGCCGACCACGTCGGCCAGGTCCTCGTTCTGGACCGATTCGATGACCGCACGAGCCTGGGCGGCGGTCTTGGTGCCGAAGAAGTCGAAACCGCCCTCGACGCGCGACGCCGAGCGGCGCGCGGCCGAGTACGGGGCCACCGCAGCGGCCGGCCGGCGCGCCGGGACCGCCGCCGCCGGAGCGCCCGCGGCGCCCGTACGGCCGTGCGGCTCGCCGGCCGGCGACCCGGCCTCCAGCGCCCTGGGCTCGGTGTCCTTGTCCGCCGCCGTCGGCCGGTCCGACGGCGCCGACCGGGCCTCCGCCTTGCGGGCGAGGGCCAGCAGGGCCGCATGCGCCCGCGCGTAGCCGACCGAGGTGGGCGCGCCGCTCGACGTGCGCTCCTCGGACACCGGCGGGAGCTCCTTCGCCGCCGCCGGGGCCGCGGAGGCCTCGATGGCGAGCAGTCGGCGGCCCTCCAGGGCACTGGCCCGCTCGGTCTCGGCGGTCGCGTACCGCCGCAGCAGTGCCGCGTGCTCGCCGCGCAGCCCCGCGAGTTCGACCCGCTTGGCCCGCAGCTTCGCGTCCAGCTTGATGCGCAGCGCCCGGGCCTCTTCGAGGTCGGACTCCAGCTCGGCTATCCGCTCCTCGGTCTTCCACTCGTCCTTGACCCGCTCGCGCGCGAGTTCCGCAACGCGGCGCCCGGCCGAGCGGTCCCAGGCGCGCATGACGACGGCGCCCGCCACGCCCGCGGCCGCCGTGACGGCCACGAGCAGGCGCAGCGCCACGGGATCCGCGAGCAGCCAGGCCGCGGCCGCACCGGCGACGGATACACCGGCCACGGTCGTCGGCGTGAGCAGCCGGTGCAGGGGTTCTGGATTGCGGTGGCGTCCACGGGGCATGGCCTGAAATTTACAGGGCGTGGGGGTCCCGTGGGGTAACCGCCCGGAACTGTGTCCGGGCAGTTACCCGTCATTTCTCCACCAAACCCGTAACTACTGCTACTTCGTCAGTCCCTTCGCCTTCAGACAGGCCTTCGCGACGTCCGCCGGCTTCTCGCGCAGGGCGTCCACCCGGTGGTTCATGTCGGTCAGCTCGACGGTCGTGAACGCCTTGGTCACCTTGTCGAGGGCGGCCGCGATCTCCGGGGATCCCGCGTCCTTGGCGTTGACCACGGGCAGGACGTTGTCGGCGTTCTGGAGCTTCTTGTCGTCCTCCAGCAGGACCAGGCCGAAGCTTTCGAGCGTGGCGTCCGTGGTCGTGGTGAGGACCAGCTGATCCACCCCGTCCTTGACCGCCTGCTTGGCCTGCGGGGTGCCGACACCCTTCGGGTCGATGCCGGACACGTCGATTCCGTACGTCTTCTTCAACCCCGGCGCGCAGAAGGGCCGTACGGCGCATTCGTCGCCCGCCGCGATCTTCACCTTCAGCCCCGACCTGCCGAGATCGGAAAGCGTCCTGAGGTTGTTCTTCTGGGCGAATTCCTTCGATACGGCGAACGCGTTCTGGTCGACCGCCGAGCCCGCCGGCAGCACCTTCAGCCCGAGGGGGCCCGCCAGCTTCTCCAGCCCCGCCACCGTCGCCGCCACGTCACTCGACGCGACCGGCTTCTCCTCCGGCGCCTTCGGCCCGTTCACCTTGGCGTTGAGGAACTCCGAGAGGGTGGCCGCGTACTCCGGGACGACGTCGATCTCACCCTTCTCCAGCGAGGGCTCGTACAGCTCGCGGTTGTTCACCGTGGTGATCGACGTGCTGTAGCCCGCGTCCCGGAGCACCTGCGCGTACATCTCCGCCAGCACGGTGGACTCGGTGAACCCGGCCGAGCCGATGACCACCTTGCCCTTGCCGGACCCCGAGTCCGCGGGCGCGGCTGCACCGGCGTCCTTGCTCTTCTCCAGGCTGTCGCCGTTGCACGCCGCGAGCGAGGCGGTCAGAGCCACCGCCCCCAATACCGCGCCGAGGACGCGCGTGGACTTGTTCATCTTTTGCTCCTCCAAGGGAGTGGGAACGACAAACGACAGGGAAGGGCCCGCGGGGCCGGCCGGACGGGTCAGCGCGCCGCCGGCCGCGAAAACAGCCGGTCCGCCGCCACCAGGACGCCCTCGACCAGCAGGGCGAGCGCCGCCACCAGCAGCGCCCCCGCGACGACCTGCGGCGTGTTGTACGTGTTGAAGCCGGCGGTGATGATCCTGCCGAGGCCGCCCTGGCCGACCATGGCCGCGATCGTGGCCGTGGCGATCACCTGGACCGCGCCCGAGCGCAGCCCGGTCATCACCAGCTCCCGCGCGAGCGGCAGTTCCACCCGCCAGAAGAGCTGGCCGCCGGACATGCCCATGCCCCGGGCGGCCTCCACCACCGAGCGGTCCACCTCGCGCATTCCCACGTACGCGTTGGTCAGCAGCGGCGGCACGGCGAAGAGCACGAGCGCGGTGACGGTGGGCACGTAGCCCGCGCTGCGCAGCGGCGAGACCATGAACAGGGCCAGCACCGCGAAGACGGGCACGGCCCGCCCGACGTTGGACACGTTGACCGCGAGGGCCCCGCCCTTGCCGATGTGGCCGAGCCACAGGCCGATCGGGAGGGCGATCGCGCAGGCGAGGGCGAGAGCGGTCCCGCTGACGTAGACGTGCTCGCCGAGCCGGTTCCACACCCCGTTCTCCCCGGCCCAGTTGGACCCGTTCGCCAGCCAGTCCCAGGCCTTTCCCATCACGCCCACCATCTCAGGCCCCCTTCGCCGTCCGCGCCGCCCGGGGTGCGCGCTTCGCCCGCGTCCACGGCGTGAGCAGCCGCTGCAGGCCCAGCAGCAGCAAGTCGGCCACCAGCGCGAGCAGGACGCACAGCGCGGATGCGGTCAGTACCTGGGCCTTGAAGGAGCTGTTGACCGCCGGGGCGATGAGGTTGCCGAGGCCGCCCTTGCCGACGATGGAGCCGACGGTGGTCAGCGCCACCGTCGACACGGTGGCGATCCGCACCCCGGCGAGCAGCGCGGGCAGCGCCAGGGGGAGTTCGACCTGCCACAGCAGCCGCGCGGGCCCGTAGCCCATGCCGCGCGCGGCCTCCCGCACCTCGTCGGGGACGGCTTCCAGGCCGGCCAGCGCGTTGCGGACCAGGATGGTCAGCGAATACAGCACCAGGCCGGTCACCACCAGCGACGCCGACAACCCGAACAGCGGCAGCAGCAGGGAGAACATGGCGAGCGAGGGGACCGTGTAGAGCAGGGTGGTCAGACCCAGCACGGGCGCCGCCCACCGTCGGCCGCGGCGGGCCAGCAGGGCCAGCGGGAGGGCCACGACGAGGCCGATAAGCACCGACACGCCCGTGATCCAGACGTGTTGGAGCGTGGCGTCGGCGAGTTCCCCGGAGCGGGACGTCACGTAGTCCCAGCAGATCCAGTCGTTCGCCACCAGGCAGTTCTGCCCGGCCATGTCCTCACCCCCTGCCGCCGCCGCGTACACCCGATCGAAAAGGCACGGTCAGGAGCGACCATAACCCGCGGCCCCGACAGTGGCCGGATTCCTTCGCACTCGGGCAACACGCCCTTCACAAAACCGCGCTGCGGGTAGGGAAGGATGGCGGGGTGATCCGATTCGAGCATGTGACCAAGCGCTACCCCGACGGGACGACGGCCGTCGAGGACCTGTCCTTCGAGGTGGCGGAAGGCGAGTTGGTCACCCTCGTGGGCCCCTCCGGGTGCGGCAAGACCACTACGATGAAGATGGTGAACCGGCTCATCGAGCCGACCTCCGGCCGGATCCTGCTCGGCGGCGAGGACATCGCGAGCGCCGATCCGGTCGAGCTGCGCCGGCGCATCGGGTACGTCATCCAGCAGGTCGGGCTGTTCCCCCACAAGACCGTGCTGGAGAACACCGCGACCGTGCCGCAGCTGATCGGCACCCCCAGGCCCAAGGCACGCGCCCGGGCGGCCGAGCTCCTCGAACTGATGGGCCTGGACCCGGCCGTGTACGGGGGCCGGTACCCGGAGCAGCTGTCCGGCGGGCAGCGCCAGCGCGTCGGCGTCGCCCGCGCGCTCGCGGCCGATCCGCCGGTGCTGCTGATGGACGAGCCGTTCGGGGCGGTGGACCCGGTGGTCCGCGAACGCCTCCAGAACGAGTTCCTGGCGCTGCAGAAAACGGTGCGCAAGACGATCCTGCTGGTCACGCACGACCTGGAGGAGGCGATCCGGCTCGGTGACCGCATCGCCGTCTACGGCGCGGGCACCATCGAGCAGTTCGCCCGCCCGGCCACGGTGCTGGGCGCGCCGGCCACCGAGTACGTCGCCTCCTTCGTCGGCGCGGACCGGGGCCTCAAGCGGCTGGCGGTCACCCCCGTGGAGCGGGCCGACCTGGCGGCGGCGGACGGGGAGCCCCCGACCGGGTCCGTACCCCTGGGGGCGTCCCTGCGCGAGGCGCTCTCCGCACTGCTCCAGGAGGACGCGGGCCGGATCGGGGTCACGGAGCCGGACACCGGCGCACTGGCCGGCGTACTGACCCCGGACGGCATCCACCGGGCCCTGCGCCGGGCGCAGTTGCAGGACGCGTAGCGGGCGGGGCCCGCCCGGCGGTACCGGGCCCGGAACGACGTGTGACCGGCCTCCTCGGGCCGGTCACGGTCAGCTGGCGGGCCGTCCCGCCGGGGGTCAGGCCTGAATGCGGTTGCTCATCCACACCAGCATCGGCGGGATCTCGCGGCGCCACGTGTTGAAGTTGTGGCCGCCGCTGTCGAGGATGATCGAGGAGACCCGGTCCGGGCCCTTGACCAGCTTGATGAACTTCTTGGTGTCACCGAGGTTGGGCTCGCCCTGCTCGCTGCTGGTGACCAGGAAGGACGTACCGGACGGCTTCTTGGCCTCGATGCTCTGCAGGACGTCGGCGTGCTTCTTCAGCTTGTCGTCGCCCTGGAACAGGTTGCCCGTCGTCGCGTCGTTCGCCGCGTCGTAGTACGCGGACAGACCCGCGGCGGCGCCGAAGGTCTGCGGGTAGTGCGCGGCGATCTTCAGGGCGCAGTAGCCGCCCGTCGAGTTGCCGATGAAGCCCATGTTCTGCGGCTTCTTGCCGACCCGGAAGGTGTCCTGGATGGCCTGCGGCAGGTCCTGGCCGAAGAACGTCTCCGTCTGCGGTCCACCAGGTATGTCCACGCACTCGGTGTCACGCGGCGGCGCGACGGTCGGGCGCAGCATCACCAGGATCATCGGCTTCATCTTGCCCGCCTTGGCCTGCTTGAAGGCCGTCATCGGGTAGTTCAGCCCTTTGATCAGGTTCTCGGCGGTGCCCGGGTAGCCCGTCAGCACGATGGAGGCCGGAAAGTTCCGGTCCTTGTGCTGCGGCTGGAAGTACTCCGGGGGCAGCCACACGTACCCCGGGCTCGTTATTTTCGACTTCTGCCCGGTTATGGCAACCTTCAGGATCTGTCCGCCCACCTGGGGCTGGGCGCCGCCCGGCACGTCGAGCTTCTGCTTGTCGACGACCTTGATGTCCTTGCTGCTCATCGAGTGGTCCACGACCTTGCCGACAGAAGTCTGCTGGCCGAACAGGTCCGCCCACGAGCCGTAGAAGGAGAAGGACTTGTTCGCCGCCAGGCCCACGGCCGAGAACAGCGCCAGCTGGGTCGCGAGCAGGAGGCCGATCCGGCCGAGCAGCGCACGCCATGTGCGGCCCGCGAGCCGGGGCCAGAACCACACCGTGGCTGCGAACAGCAGCACACCGGCGACGATGGCCAGCGCCAGAACCGTATTACTGGTGAGACCCATGAGCAGTCAGTCGACTTTCTGATGGCAGGACTAGTTTTTCTCGGCGGAAGAGTGAACCCGCTCGACCCCGATGTCGTCCTAGTGGACGCACCACACTCCGGAGGCTGTCGCGGCCTTCGGCCACATGATCTCTCGCGGAGCAACGGGAAGCGATGTCTAGCAGGATAGATGGCGATAAGTCGGGACAGGTTCCGAAGGCGGTCCGTCGAATCTTCCGCGGCCCACGACCGGAGTCGGTGCCCGGGCTGGTAGGTACGGCCGTCATGATCGTCGGCCTTCTGGACATCTCGGCGGGAGTGTTCCCGCGGTTCCGGCACAGCCGGATCCACGCGGTCACCGAGGTGCTGCCCGGCTCGCTGGGCCCGTTCGCAGCCGCCCTCGCCATCAGCGCGGGCGTTCTCCTCCTCCTCCTCGCCCACGGCCTCAAGCGCCGCAAGCGCCGTGCCTGGCGGGCCGCCGTCGGCCTGCTCCCGGCCGGGGCCGTGGCGCAGTTCACGTACCGGCACTCCATCATCGGGGTCGTCATCGCGGCGGTACTCCTGGGGCTGATCGTGCGCCACCAGGGTGAATTCAAGGCGCTGCCGGACCCGCGCAGCCGCTGGAAGGCGCTCGCCAACTTCGTGCTGATGAGCGCCGGCTCCATCGGCCTGGGTCTGGTCATCGTCAACTCCCACCCGAGCCGTGTCGTCGGCCATCCGGGTATTTACGAGCAGATCAGCCACGTCGTGTACGGCCTCTTCGGCTTCGAGGGGCCCGTCGACTACTCGGGCCGGGTCTCCTGGACCGTGGGCTACTCCCTGGGCGCCCTCGGCATGCTGACCGCGCTCACCACGATCTACCTGGCCTTCCGCCCCGAGCACCCGGCCGCCCGGCTCACCGCCGACGACGAGCTCAAGCTGCGCGAGCTGCTCGCCAAGCACGGCGGCCGCGACTCCCTCGGCCACTTCGCGCTCCGCCGCGACAAGGCCGTCGTCTTCTCCCCCAGCGGCAAGGCCGCCGTCACCTACCGCGTCGTCTCCGGCGTGATGCTCGCCTCCGGCGACCCCATCGGCGACGTCGAGGCCTGGCCCGGCGCCATCGAGAGGTTCATGGAGGAGGCCAAGGCACACTCCTGGACCCCGGCCGTCGTGGGCTGCAGCGAGACCGGCGGCGAGGTCTGGACCCGCGAGACCGGCCTGGACGCCCTGGAGCTCGGCGACGAGGCGATCGTCGACGTCAAAGACTTCTCCCTCTCCGGCCGTCCCATGCGCAACGTCCGCCAGATGGTGAAGCGCATCGAGCGCAACGGCTACACCACTAAGGTCCGCCGGGTCAGCGAGCTGACCGAGGAGGAGCTGGAGCAGGTCCGCGGCGCGGCCGAAGCCTGGCGCGGCACCGACACGGAGCGCGGCTTCTCCATGGCCCTGGGCCGCGTCGGCGACCCGGGCGACGGGGACTGCTTCATCGCCACCGCGCACCGGGTCGAGGAGGGCGACACCAGCCCGTTCGGCGACCTCAAGGCCATCCAGCACTTCGTGCCGTGGGGCAAGGACGGCATGTCGCTGGAGATGATGCGCCGCGACCGCGCCGCAGACCCCGGCATGAACGAGCTGCTGATCGTCGCCTCCCTGCAGCAGGCGCCCGACCTGGGCATCGAGAAGGTCTCCCTGAACTTCGCGATGTTCCGCGCGGCCCTCGCCCGCGGCGAGAAGATCGGCGCCGGCCCGGTGCTCCGGATGTGGCGCAGCCTGCTCGTCTTCCTCTCCCGCTGGTTCCAGATCGAATCGCTGTACAAGTTCAACGAGAAGTTCCGCCCCCGCTGGGAGCCGCGCTTCATGGTCTACCGCACCAGCAGCGACCTGCCGCGCATCGGCTTCGCCGTGATGCAGGCCGAGGGCTTCGTGACGGTGGCCCTGCCCCGGCTGTTCGCCGGCCGGCGCCGCCCGAAGCCGGTCCGCACCTGCGCCCACACCCACGTGAGCAGCACGGTCCCGGCTCAGACCCAGCCCGACCGCGAGATCCAGGTCGCCTGACCCCGACCACCGAAGCCCGGCACAAACGTGCCGGGCTTCGCCGTCTCCCCCCACCCCGCAGGCCGCAGGCCCGGGGCCGGGGCCGGAGGCCCGGGAGTCGGATGTCTCTCAGGCCCGGCCAGGGCAAGGGTGGATCCCCGCGTACCGCCCGGCCAGGGCCACGGCCCTACCCTGGAGCCATGAACAACAAGCGCGGGGCCGCCGACAGGGGCCGGGTCGCAGGCCTGCCGGAATGGGACCGCTGCGGGGTCATGGGCGTCGTCAACGTCACCCCCGACTCCTTCTCCGACGGCGGGCGCTGGTTCGACACCACCGCCGCCGTCAAGCGCGGGCTCGACCTCGTCGCCCAGGGCGCCGACCTCGTCGACGTCGGCGGCGAGTCCACCCGCCCCGGCGCCACCCGCGTCGACGAGGAGGAAGAGCTGCGCCGCGTCGTCCCCGTCGTACGCGGCCTGGCCTCCGAAGGGGTCATCGTCTCCGTCGACACCATGCGCGCATCCGTCGCCGCCCAGGCCGTCGCCGCCGGCGCGATGCTGGTCAACGACGTCAGCGGCGGACTCGCCGACCCCGGCATGATCCCGGCCGTCGCCGCCGCCGAAGTGCCCTTCGTGGTGATGCACTGGCGCGGCTTCAGCTCCGGCATGAACAGCCTCGCCGTCTACTCGGACGTCCTCGCCGAGGTCACCGCCGAGCTCCGTACCCGTATCGACGCCGTCGTGGCGAGCGGCATCGCCCCCGAACGGCTCCTCGTCGACCCCGGCCTCGGCTTCGCGAAGAACGCCGAGCACGACCTGGCCCTGGTCGCCCACCTCCCCGAGCTGCGCGCCCTCGGCTTCCCGCTGCTGGTCGCCGCGTCACGCAAACGATTCCTCGGCCGGGTCCTGGCCGGCGCCGCCGACGCCGCCCCTCCGCCCGCCCGCGAGCGCGACGCCGCCACCGCCGCCGTCTCCGCCATCGCCGCGCACCAGGGCGCCTGGGCCGTACGGGTCCACGAGGTACGGGCCACGGCCGACGCGGTTCGGGTGGCCCGCGCCGTGGAAGGGGCCTTGTGATCCGCCCGGCCGGTGGCAGGACCCGTACAGCCAGGAGAGGGGAACGGTGAGCCGCACCGACATCGAAGCCGTCGAAGAGGCCAACACGGCCTTCTACGAGGCCATGGAGCGGGGGGACTTCGACGCACTGTCGGCGCTCTGGCTGGAGGACGAGATCTCCTGCGTGCACCCGGGCTGGCCGGTGCTCTCCGGCCGCGGCGAGGTGTTGCGCTCGTACGCGCTGATCATGTCCCACACCGACTACATCCAGTTCTTCCTCACCGACACGAAAGTCGCCGTCATAGGTGACACCGCACTGGTCACCTGTACGGAGAACATCCTCAGCGGCGGCCCCGCCGAGGACGGCGGCGAGCTCGGCCCGCTCGTCGGCCAGCTGGTCGTCGCGACGAATGTGTTCCGACGCACATCACAGGGCTGGCAGCTCTGGTCCCACCACGGTTCTCCCGTCCTGACGGACTCCGACGAGGACGAGGAAGAGGACTCCGCCTGACCCCTCCGGCGGGGTCCGAGGTCTTTCGCAGGTAAATTCGAAGACGGACGACGCCGACCGCACTCGGCGTAGGCCCATGGATCCGGGGAGTCCCGGACCGGAAGCACCTACGAAAGCAGGAGTGATTCGCGTGGATCGTGTCGCGCTGCGCGGCCTCAAGGCTCGCGGGCACCACGGCGTCTTCCCCCGGGAGCGCGAGGAAGGCCAGACCTTCATCGTCGACCTGGTGCTGCACATCGACACCCGCCCCGCGGCGGCCGACGACGACCTGGCGAAGACCGTGCACTACGGGGTCGTCGCCGAAGAGGTCGTCGATGTGGTCCAGGGAGAGCCCGTCGACCTGATCGAAACCCTTGCCGAGCGAATCGCCCAGCAGTGCCTGAAGCACGAAGCGGTGGCACAGGTGGAGGTCGTCGTCCACAAACCGGATGCCCCCATCACCGTCCCCTTCGACGACGTGACCATCACGATCACCCGGAGCCGCGTGTGAACAACGGACTGAACGCCCAGAGCGACCCCACCGTCCAGCCGGTGCCCGCATCCGTCGTCGAGACGGTGGACGCGGCCGACGTGACCCTCTCCAACCCGAAATGGGCCGTGATCGCGCTCGGCGCGAACCTCGGCAACCGCCTGGAGACCCTCCAGGGCGCCATCGACGCCCTCGGCGACACCCCCGGGCTGCGGGTCAAGGCCGTCTCCCCCGTCTACGAGACCGAGCCGTGGGGCGTCGAGCCCGGCTCCCAGCCCGCGTACTTCAACGCGGTCGTCCGCGTGCGGACCACCCTGCCCCCGTCCTCCCTGCTGGAGCGCGGCCACGCCATCGAAGAGGCCTTCGACCGCGTCCGAGAGGAGCGCTGGGGCCCGCGCACCATCGACGTCGACATCGTGTCGTACGCCGACGTGGTCTCGGACGACCCGGTCCTCACCCTCCCCCACCCCCGGGCCCACCAGCGCGCCTTCGTCCTGGCCCCGTGGCACGACATCGACCCCGCGGCCCTGATCCCGGGGCACGGCCCGGTCGCGTCCCTCCTGGCCGAAATCGGCCTGACGGGCGTCACGCCGCGCCCGGACCTGGAACTCCGGCTACCCGAGTAGTCGTTAACCTGTGGCTGCGGCCTGCAGACCGGACCGCGGCGGCTGACGACTTGGCGCGGAAAGCGGGGACGGGCACGTGAAGCAACTGAGGCCGGCAGTCCTGGCGGGCATCTTCGCCGTCGCCGGAGTGCTGTCCTGGGCGGGGGCCCGGCTGTGGAACGCGTACGGGACCCTGCCCGGCGTCCCGCTGGCCGCACCCATCGTCCTGGGCGTCATCGCGGTGGTCCTGCTGGCCACGGCCCTCTCGCTCCGCTCCCGCCTCAAGGCCCAGCGCGAGCGCCGGCCGGGCGCCAAGGGCGTGGAGCCGCTGATGGCGGCCCGCGCGGTCGTCTTCGGACAGGCCAGCGCCCTCGTAGCGGCCCTCGTGGCGGGCATGTACGGCGGTGTGGGCGTCTTTCTCTGGGCTAACGGCCTGGAGGTGCCCGCCCGCCGAGACCAGGCCTGGTACGCCGGCTTCGCGGTCCTGGCGGGCGCGGCGGTCATCGCCGCCGCCCTCTTCCTGGAGCACGTGCTGAAGCTCCCCGAGGGCGACGACACGCCCCCGCAGGCCCCGTCCCGCGCCTGACCCGACCCGGACGGTCAGCCTTCCCACGGCGTGCGGACAAGGTGTCCGTTCACCAGGAAGCCCGGGTGTGGGGCGAGCCGAAAGCCGTACACCGTGGACGGCTTGGCGCTCGGCGCCCTCGGCGTGACCGCGCCGACCTCGATCCATGCCGACTCGTCGAGTTCCGTGGAATGCCGATCCGGACGGAACGTGCCCGCCCGGGCCAGCTGTCGGCGACCACGAGCTGCGCGGTCTGCCCCTTCGTCCGTGGCGTGAACCTCGCGCCGACGGCATTGACCGTCTGCCTGCTCGGTAGCCCCCACGACATCGGTCCCCCTCTGTGCCGAGAAGTCACAGAGGGGGACCGCAGCGGACCCCACTGACAATGGCCTGCAGGGGCCCGGCGCGCCTAGCGCGCGAGGATGAGGCTCATGGCCTCACTGCGCGTCGCAGGGTCACGCAGCTGGCCGCGCACCGCGGACGTGGTGGTCTTGGCGCCCGGCTTACGGATCCCGCGGACCGACATGCACATATGTTCGGCCTCGATCACGACGATGGCCCCGCGGGCCTCCAGGATCTCCATGAGCGAGTCCGCTATCTGCGTGGTGAGACGTTCTTGCACCTGCGGGCGGCGGGCGAAGACGTCCACGAGGCGGGCCAGCTTCGACAGACCGGTGATCTTCCCGCTTTCCGCCGGGACGTAGCCGACGTGGGCAACGCCGTGGAACGGCAGGAGGTGATGCTCGCACAGACTGACGATTTCGATGTCCTTCACCAGGACCAGCTCATCGTGCCCCAGGTCGAACACCGTCGTCAGGACATCCTCGGGCTGCTGCCGCAACCCGGCCAAAATCTCCTTGTACGCCCGCGCCACGCGCGCCGGGGTCTCCAGGAGGCCCTCGCGGTCCGGGTCCTCGCCGACCGCGATCAGAAGTTCGCGGACCGCCGCCTCGGCGCGCTTCTCGTCGAACTCGCCGATCGTGCCCTCGTCAGCGGTCAGGGTCACTGGGTCGGTCATCTATTCCTCGTTCCTGTGTGCCTCGCGCTCGCGGACACGCAAAAGTGCCGCGCCCCCCAGGCTAGAACCTGGGGGGCGCGGCATCCATTCCGGGACGGTCCGGCCGAGGGCTACTCGGCGCGGTCCTCCGGCGACGGGTCCTTCTCCACGGACACGGCCGGCGAGCTCGCCGACGTGCCGTTCGCCGAGTTCGTCAGCTGGAGCTCCTTGGGAGAGAGCACCGGCGGACGCGTCGACGGGGTGCGGTGCGAGGAGCCGGTCCACGCCGGGCGGGCCGGGCGCTTCACGATCGTCGAGAAGATCTCGGCGATCTGCTCCTTGCCCAGCGTCTCCTTCTCGAGGAGCGCGAGGACCAGGTTGTCGAGGACGTCGCGGTTCTCGACCAGGATCTCCCAGGCCTCGTTGTGCGCCGTCTCGATGAGCTTCTTGACCTCTTCGTCGACCAGCGCCGCGACCTCTTCCGAGTAGTCCCGCGGGTGCGACATCTCGCGGCCCAGGAACGGCTCGGTGTTGTCCCCGCCGAACTTGATCGCGCCGAGGCGCTCGGTCATGCCGTACTGGGTCACCATCGCGCGGGCCGTCGCCGTGGCCTTCTCGATGTCGTTCGCCGCGCCGGTGGTCGGATCGTGGAAGACCAGCTCCTCGGCCGCGCGCCCGCCCAGCATGTACGCCAGCTGGTCGAGCATCTCGTTGCGCGTGGTCGAGTACTTGTCCTCGTCGGGCAGGACCATCGTGTAGCCCAGGGCCCGGCCGCGGGACAGGATCGTGATCTTGTGGACCGGGTCGGAGTTCGGGGAGGCCGCCGCGACCAGGGCGTGACCGCCCTCGTGGTACGCGGTGATCTTCTTTTCCCGGTCCGACATGATCCGGGTCCGCTTCTGCGGGCCCGCCACGACGCGGTCGATGGCCTCGTCCAGCATGTGGTTGTCGATCAGCTTGAGGTCCGAGCGGGCGGTCAGCAGGGCCGCCTCGTTCAGGACGTTGGACAGATCGGCACCGGTGAAGCCGGGGGTGCGGCGGGCGACGGCCGAGAGGTCGACGTCCGGAGCGACCGGCTTGCCCTTCTGGTGGACCTTGAGGATCTCCAGACGGCCCTGCATGTCCGGACGGTCGACCGCGATCTGCCGGTCGAAGCGGCCCGGGCGCAGCAGCGCCGGGTCGAGGATGTCCGGGCGGTTCGTGGCGGCGATCAGGATGACGCCGCCCTTCACGTCGAAGCCGTCCATCTCGACGAGCAGCTGGTTCAGGGTCTGCTCGCGCTCGTCGTGGCCGCCGCCGAGACCTGCACCGCGGTGCCGGCCGACGGCGTCGATCTCGTCGACGAAGACGATCGCCGGGGCGTTGGCCTTGGCCTGCTCGAACAGGTCGCGGACACGCGAGGCGCCGACACCGACGAACATCTCGACGAAGTCGGAACCGGAGATCGAGTAGAACGGGACGCCGGCCTCGCCGGCGACGGCGCGCGCCAGCAGGGTCTTGCCGGTGCCGGGCGGGCCGTAGAGCAGCACGCCCTTGGGGATCTTCGCCCCGACGGCCTGGAACTTGGCCGGCTCCTGCAGGAACTCCTTGATCTCGTGGAGTTCCTCGACCGCCTCGTCCGAGCCCGCGACGTCGGCGAACGTCGTCTTCGGGGTGTCCTTGGTGATGAGCTTGGCCTTGGACTTCCCGAAGTTCATCACCCGGGAGCCGCCGCCCTGCATCTGATTCATCAGGAACAGGAAGACGACGACGATGAGGACGAAGGGCAGCAGGGAGAGCAGCACGCTGAGGAACGGGCTGGTCTTGTCCGGCGAGACGGTGTACCCGTCCGGGATCTGACCGGCTTCGTACTTGGTCTGGAGGTTCTGGGCGAGCTGGACGCCCTGGTCTCCGATGTAGTTGGCCTGGAACTTGGTGCCGTCGTTGTCGCCGAGCTTCTGGTTCTTCTTCAGCTCGATCTTGATCATCTGGCTGTCGCCGGTGGTGAGCTTGGCGCTCTCCACCTGGCCACTGTTGATCGCCTTGATGACCTCGCTGGTCTCCACCGACTTGTAGCCGCCGCCGGAGCCGACGACGTTCATCAACACGACCACGGCGAGGACGGCCAGCACGATCCACATGACCGGCCCACGGAAGTATCGCTTCACGTCCATCCATACGGGGCGCCAGGCGCCCCGTCCCTCCTGCCCGTAGGTAAATGCTGCTGTGAGTAAAGACTGTTCTTCGGAATGTACCCCTGTATTGTCACCCGCGGCCTCATGGGACGGCTGACAGAACTGCTTTCCCCTGCTCCAACGGCAGGAATCGTTCCAGGGTTCCCCTGTGGGGGCCCCGTCCGGGGCCCCGGACGTCAGCCGCCGTAGACGTGCGGGGCGAGGGTGCCGACGAAGGGCAGGTTGCGGTACTTCTCCGCGTAGTCGAGGCCGTAGCCCACGACGAACTCGTTCGGGATGTCGAAGCCGACCCACTTCACGTCGATCGCGACCTTGGCGGCGTCGGGCTTGCGCAGCAGCGTGACGACCTCCAGGGAGGCCGGCTGGCGGGAGCCCAGGTTCGACAGCAGCCAGGACAGGGTCAGCCCCGAGTCGATGATGTCCTCGACGATCAGGACGTGCTTGTCCTTGATGTCGGTGTCCAGGTCCTTGAGGATCCGGACCACACCGGAGGACTGGGTCCCGGCGCCGTACGAGGACACCGCCATCCAGTCCATGGTGAGCGGGGTGGACAAGGCGCGCGCCAGGTCCGCCATCACCATCACCGCGCCCTTGAGGACGCCGACGATGAGCAGGTCCTTGCCCGCGTACTCCGCGTCGATCTTCGCGGCCAGCTCGGCCAGCTTCGCGTCGATCTCTTCCTTGGTGATGAGCACCGACTGGAGGTCGCTGCCCATGTCCTTCTCGTCCACCCGCATCACTTTCGTTGTCGGCCGGGGCTCCGGGGGTTCCCCCGGAGGACTCAGCCGTGTTTCAGCACCAATCAGCCCTGCCGGATGACAAGTCTGCCACCCTGCCGCTGGGCCTCGACCCGGCCCGGCAGGTTGATGGCTCCCTGACCCCGCCATCCGGTGATGAGCCGGTCCACTTCCTCGATGTGGCGGGCGAAGAGGGAGCCCGCGGGGGAACCGGCCGCCACGACGGCCCTGCGCAGCACACGGCGGCGGACGGCCGGGGGCAGGGCGTACAGCTTGGCGCACTCCAGGCGGCCGTCCTCGTCCCGTACGCCGGTCTCGGCCTCGGCGGCCCAGGCGTCGAGGGCGTCGGCGTCGTCGCGGGACAGCTGGGCGGTGCGGGCGAGCGCCTCGACCACTCCCTTGCCCAGCGCCTTTTCGAGGGCGGGCAGTCCCTCGTGGCGGAGCCGGGAGCGGGTGTAGGCGGGGTCGATGTTGTGCGGGTCGTCCCAGACCGCCAGGGACTGGACCATGCAGGCCTTGCGGGCGGTTTGCCGGTCGACCTGGAGGAAGGGACGGCGGTAGCGGTGGGAGCGGCCCGAGACACCGGGCCCGCCGGAGACTTCCGGCATGCCGGACAGCGAGCGGATGCCGGAGCCGCGGGCGAGCCCCAGCAGGACGGTTTCGGCTTGATCGTCCCGGGTGTGGCCGAGCAGCACTGCGGCGGCGCCCAGGCGGTCCGCGGCCTCGTCCAGGGCGGCGTAGCGGGCGTCGCGGGCCGCGGCTTCGGGTCCGCCGTCGCGGCCGACGCGCACGGCGACGGACTCCACCGGGTCGAGGCGGAGTGCGGTCATGCGGGTGACGACCTCGGCGGCGCGCAGGTCGGAGCCGGCCTGGAGCCCGTGGTCGACGGTGATGCCGCCGGCCCGGATGCCGAGCTTGGGTGCCTCGAAGGCGAGGGCGGAGGCGAGGGCCATGGAGTCGGCGCCGCCGGAGCAGGCGACGAGTACGAGTGGCGGGGAGCCGTCCGCCGTGCCGGGGGTCCCCCCGGACGGAGCCCGGGTGAGGCCGGCGGGACGGTCGGTGAGGTCGGCGAGGTCGGTGAGGACGTCGTGGAGTACGCGGCGGACCGCCAGGCGTATCGCCGCGACCGCAGGATGGGGACCCATGTCCGGTGCCCTTCGGTGGAGTTCGGATGCCTCGGAGGCTCCCCCGGTCCAACGCCGGGAGGTGCCCCCATGGGGTGTGGTGCTGGAACGGCTGCTGTTCGGTGCTGTTCGACACTGCCCGGTGCCCCGGCCCCGCGAGGAGCCCCCGCTGCTGGGAGCCCCCGCAGGATGCGGGTTGTCACTCAGAGTGCGTCGATGGTGACAGAACCGAGCCGTTCCCTGAGGATCGCACGCCCTTCCACGCCTCACGGTCCCTCGGACGGGTGACGCTTCTTCCCCCAGTGAGACATGTTTACGCCCCCTGAGTCACTCCCGTTCGCTCCTATTCGCCCTTGCGGTGCACGCGCGCCACCCAGTCCGCGGGCTTGGCGATCTCCGCCTTCGTCGGCAGCGTGTTCGGCGAGGTCCAGACCCGGTTGAAACCGTCCATGCCGACCTGGCCGACGACCGCCCGTACGAAGCGCTCTCCGTCGCGGTACTGGCGCAGCTTGGCGTCGAGCCCCAGCAGCTTGCGCAGTGCGATGTCGAGGCGCCCCGCGCCGCTGGCCCGGCGCTGCTGGAACTTCTCGCGGATCTCGGCGACCGAGGGCACCACCTCGGGCCCGACCCCGTCCATGACGAAGTCGGCGTGCCCTTCCAGCAGGGACATGACGGCGGTCAGACGCCCGAGCACCTCGCGCTGCTCGGGCGTCTGGACGAGCTCGACCAGCGAGCGGCCCTCGTCGCCCTGCTCGGAGTCGGGGCGGGCCCCCGCGAAGGACTGGGCGGCCTCGCGCAGCCGCTGCAGGACGGTTGCCGGGTCGACCTCGGTGGCGCCGAGGAACGTCTGGATCTCGCCTTCGAGGTGGTCGCGCAGCCAGGGCACGGCGGTGAACTGCGTACGGTGCGTCTCCTCGTGCAGGCAGACCCACAGCCGGAAGTCGTGCGGGCGCACGTCCAGCTCGCGCTCGACGTGCACGATGTTGGGGGCGACGAGCAGCAGCCGGCCGCCGCCCGCGGCCGAGCCGGGCAGATCGCGGCCGGCCGGGGCGAAGGTCTCGTACTGGCCGAGCACGCGGGAGGCCAGGAAGCTGAGCAGCATGCCCAGCTCGACGCCGGTGACCTTGCCGCCGAACGCGCCGAGTACGGCGCCGCCGGGGGCTCCGGCGCGGCGGTCCTGCATCTTGCCGAGCAGCGGGGCCAGGAGCTCGCGGAAACCGGCCACGTTGGCCTGGACCCAGCCGGCCCGGTCGACGACGAGGACGGGGGTGTCGGGGACGGAGGCGCCCTCGGGGATCATGCGGGTGAACTCGCGTACGTGGCGTTCGGAAGTCCTGGCATGCCTGCGCAGCTCCGCCACCACGGCTCGGGCCTCGTCGCGGCTGACATCCGGACCCGGCCGCACCAGCCGGGTCGCGGTCGCCACCGCGAGGTTCCAGTCGACCATCTCGGCACCACCGATGCTCGTCATGCGTCAACGGTACGTGGACCAGCGCCGCTGCGGAGCCCCTCGGAACTGCTACGAAGCCCCTACGACGGCTGCGGCGAGCTTGTCGAGGCCTTTCTCCGCGCCCCCCGGGTCGGGGGCGTTCGCGGTCAGGAACGCGAAGGCCAGCAGTCGCCCGGAGGAGTCGACGACGGTCCCGGCGAGGGAGTTCACCCCGCTCAGGGTGCCCGTCTTGGCCCGGACCAGGCCGGCGGCCGGGGAGCTGCCGGCGTTGCGGCTGCGCAGGGTTCCGGTGAATCCGGCGACGGGCAGTCCGGTGAGCACGGGCCGCAGCTCCGGCCGCTGCGGGTCGGCGGCCTTGGCCAGGAGCCCGGTGAGCAGACCGGTGTTGACCTTGTCGGTGCGGCCCAGGCCGCTGCCGTCGGCGAAGCGCGCGCCGGACGTGTCGACGCCGAGGGCGGTGAGCCGGTCGGTGACGGCCTTCTCGGCGCCCTCGAAGCTGGCGGGCTGCCCGGAGGCGAGGGCCGTCTGGCGGGCGAGGGCCTCGGCGATGTCGTTGTCGCTGTTGGTCAGCATCCGCTCGACGAGGCCGGCCAGCGGGGTGGAGAGGGTGGTGGCCAGCGGCTGGGCCCCGGCGGGCGCCTTCGCCTCGGCGGGGTCCGCGGTGACCTTGATGCCGCGTTCCTTGAGCAGGGCGGCGAAGGAGCGGGCGGTCTCCCCGGCGGGGTCCTCGACCCGGTCGACGGGACCGGAGGCGGAGTCGTCGGGGCGGCCCTCGTCGGCCGCCAGGGCGGTGACCGGCGCGATGTTGGGGTTGGTGCCGATCGGGTGGCGGGCGGCGCCGGTGAAGAGCGTGTCGTCGTAGCCGAGGCGCACGGAGTCGGTGCCGGCGGCCTTGAGGGCCTGGGCGGTGTCGGCTGCGAGGGCGACGAGGCTGCCGCCCGATCCGGCGGGACTCTTCTTCTTGGCCGTGAGGGAGGGGTCTCCGCCGCCGACCAGGACGATCTCCCCGGGGCCGGCGCCGGGGACCACGGTGGTGCGGATCCGGTGCTCGGGTCCGAGGGCGGCGAGCGCCGCCGCCGCGGTGGCGATCTTGATCGTGGAGGCGGGGGTCATGGCCTCGTGCGGCCCCGACTCGAAGAGCACCTGCCCGGTGGCGGTGTCGATGACCGAGGCGGTTCGGGTGCTCCCGAGCGCGGGGTCGGCGAGGAGCGGCCGCAGGGCCTCGGCGAGCCGCCCGGAAGCGGCGGCCGCGACCCCGCTGCCCGCCTTGGTGGCGGTACCCGGGCCGATCCCGGCGAGCACCCCGGGGGCGCTGGGAGCGGCCTGGGGCAGCTGTGCGCCGCCGCGGCCCGCACCGTGATCTGCGCCACCCGCAAGGCCCCAGGAGGCGGCCCTGTCCCGCTCGGCCTTACGCTGGCCGGAGTCCCAAGGACCGGCGGCGGCCACCGCAGCCACCGACAGGGCGAGGCCGGCGACGGCCGACACCGCGATGAGCTGCCACGTCTTGACCAATGGCACCTCGGACCAGCCCCTTTCGCGATCACAGATATGCGTGAGGGACACTTAACCACTGCGTCTTGCCGCGAGCATGGCACCCCACCCGGGTGGGTTGGGCCGGACGCGCACGCATTGAATGCAGTCTCGAAGCAATGAAGCTGATCATGGAGGAGCAGGACGTGGAGTTCGACGTCACCATCGAGATCCCCAAGGGTTCGCGGAACAAGTACGAGGTGGACCACGAGACCGGCCGGATCCGTCTGGACCGTCGCCTGTTCACCTCCACCAGCTACCCGGCCGACTACGGCTTCGTCGAGAACACCCTCGGCGAGGACGGCGACCCGCTGGACGCGCTGGTCATCCTGGACGAGCCGACCTTCCCGGGCTGCCTGATCAAGTGCCGCGCGATCGGCATGTTCCGCATGACGGACGAGGCGGGCGGCGACGACAAGCTGCTGTGCGTGCCGGCCTCGGACCCGCGCGTGGAGCACCTGCGCGACATCCACCACGTGTCGGAGTTCGACCGCCTGGAGATCCAGCACTTCTTCGAGGTCTACAAGGACCTGGAGCCGGGCAAGTCGGTCGAGGGCGCCAACTGGGTCGGCCGCGCCGAGGCCGAGGCCGAGATCGAGGCCTCGTACAAGCGCCTTGAGGCGCAGGGCGGCCACCACTGAGCTCGGCCCTCCTCGGGCGGACGGGACCTCCCGCAGCCCCTGTGACACCGTGGGCGGCACCCCTCGACGGGGGTGCCGCCCACTGTCGTTCCCGCCGCGGGTACCCGGCGCCTCACCCGCCCGCGGGCCGGGGAAGCCGTGGATCAATGCGTTCCGCATACTGATACCCGGGCCGGCCGGGGACAGGAGGACGTGTGGCGGAGGGCGAGGGATCCGGGGGCACCGAGGACCGGAAGCCGAAATCCGACGAGGCGCACAGCGCCTTCGCTCCGCCCGCCGGGATGGAGCCGGAACCGGTCGACGCGGACCAGCCGACCTCGGAGTTCTCCGTGCCGGGCGGGCTCGCCGCGCTGCCCGTCGGGCCCGAGGGCTCCGCCTTCGCGCCCCCGGCCACGTACAGCGCCCAGCACTCCCCGCCCGCCTACACCCCCGGCCAGGGCTTCCCCGTCTCCCTGATGAAGGAATCCCCCTGGCAGGACCGCATGCGCACCATGCTGCGCATGCCGGTCGACGTCAGGCCCGTCCCCGAGGCCGTGCACAAGCACAGCGAGACCGGGCCGGCCGTGGGCCGCGTACTCGACCTGACCCTGCGCATCGGGGAGCTGCTCCTCGCGGGCGGCGAGGGCGCCGAGGACGTGGAGGCCGCGATGTTCGCGGTGGCCCGCTCGTACGGGCTGGACCGCTGCGAGCCCACGGTCACCTTCACGCTGCTGTCGATCACCCACCAGCCCTCCCTCGTCGACGATCCGGTCTCGGCGAGCCGCACCGTGCGCCGCCGCGGCACCGACTACACCCGCCTGGCCGCCGTCTTCCGGCTGGTGGCGGACATCAGCGCGCACGAGATCGAGCTCTCGCTGGAGGAGGCCTACCGGCGCCTCGCCGAGATCCGCCGCAACCGGCACCCGTACCCCTCCTGGGTGCTGACGGCCGCCGCCGGGCTGCTCGCCGGGGCCGCCTCCACCCTGGTCGGCGGTGGCGTGCTCGTCTTCTTCGCAGCCGCGATCGGGGCGATGCTCGGCGACCGGCTGGCCTGGCTGTGTGCCGGGCGCGGGCTCCCGGAGTTCTACCAGTTCGTGGTCGCCGCGATGCCGCCCGCCGCCATAGGCGTGGCCCTGGCGCTGGCCGAGATCGACGTACGCGCCTCCGCGGTGATCACCGGTGGGCTGTTCGCGCTGCTGCCCGGGCGGGCCCTGGTCGCGGCCGTACAGGACGGGCTGACCGGCTTCTACATCACGGCCTCCGCCCGGCTGCTGGAGGTCATGTACCTCTTCATCGGCATCATCATGGGCGTGCTGGTCGTGCTGTACCTCGGGCTCCAGCTCGGCACCTCGCCCAAGCCGGAGGAGGTCCTCCAGATCACCCAGCGGCCGCTGATCCAGATCGCGGCCTCGATGGTACTGGTGTTCACGTTCGCGATCCTGCTCCAACAGGAACGTTCCACCGTGTGGATCGTGACGCTGAACGGCGGGGTCGCCTGGGTGACCTTCGGCGCCCTCCACTACGCGGGCGGCATCCCGCCCGTGCCCTCCACGGCCATCGCCGCCGGGCTGGTCGGCCTGTTCGGCCAGCTCTTCTCGCGCTACCGCTTCGCCTCGGCCCTGCCGTACACGACGGCGGCCATCGGCCCGCTGCTGCCGGGCTCGGCGACGTACTACGGGCTGCTGCTGATCGCCGAGAACCGGCTGAACGAGGGCCTCGGCTCGCTGGTCAACGCCGCCGCCATCGCCCTGGCCATCGCGATCGGGGTCAACCTGGGGTCGGAGACCTCGCGGCTGTTCATGCGGATTCCGGGGGCCGCGAGCGCCGCCAAGCGCCGCGCGGCGAAGCGGACCCGCGGCTTCTAGCCGCGCCCCGGCGGACCCGCGGACGCACGGACGCCCCGGGGAGCCGGGAACGGCTCTCCGGGGCGTCTGCGTACGGACGGGCCGGGCGGGCTAGCGCTTGGCGTGGCGGCGGCGCTCGCCGGCGGCCGGCACCGCCTCGGCGGCATTCCCCTTGGACTCCTTGCGGGCCTTCAGCACCTCGAAGATCACCGGGATGAGCGAGAGGAGGACGATCAGGACGAGGATCGCCTCGACGTTGTCCTTGATGACGGTGATCTGGCCGAGCCAGTAGCCCGCGACCGTGAGGCCCGCGCCCCAGGCGGCGCCACCGATGATGTTGTACGTCAGGAAGGTCCGGTACTTCATCGAGCCGGCGCCGGCCACCATCGGGGCGAACGTACGGACGATCGGCACGAAACGGGCGAGCACGATCGCCTTCGGACCGTGGTGGTCCATGAACTCGTGCGCCTTCTCCAGGTTCTCCCGCTTGAACAGCTTCGACTTCGGCCGGTTGAAGATCTTGGGCCCGAAGAACTTGCCGATCATGTATCCGACCTGGTCACCGATGATGGCTGCAGCCGCGATCAGGGTGCAGACCAGCCACAGCGGCTGCTTGAGGTACTCGCCGTTGGCGACCAGCAGACCCGCGGTGAACAGGAGCGAGTCGCCGGGCAGGAAGGCGAACAGCCCCGACTCCGCGAACACGATGACCAGGATGCCTATCAGGCCGTAGTGCGAGATCAGATAGTCCGGGGACAGCCACTCAGGGGCGAGCGCAAGCGTGTACACGAGTTCCGGGCTCTCCTGGATCGGGGGGTATCGCGGCGGGCGTCCGCGGGCGCGTCGGACAGGACGGCGGTTTCAATTATCAACGCACAGGATCCCCTCCCGGTTCCAGGTACCGGGAGGGGGCCGTGTGGGGAACATCCGGCCGTCTAGACCTTGCGGACCGCGTTCGCGAGGATCGCGTCCCGAACGAATACCGCCAGGCCGGGACGGACCGCGTCGTAGTAGGCCGTGAAGCGCTCGTCCGCCACGTACATCTCACCCAGGCACGTGTGCATCTCGTGCGAGCAGGTGTAGGAGTTCCGGTCGATCCAGCCCCGGTGCTCCTCGGCCAAGTCCATGGCCTCCTCGGACTCCGCGGCCGCACCGGAGTCCAGCAGCGCGGCGAACCGCCGGTTGATGTCGTCCGCCTCGGCCTGGAAGCGCTTCCAGTCGTCCTTCGTGTAGGTGGCCGCCCGGCGGGCGGACTCCTTGTACGCGTCCGTGTGGCCCCAGCGCTGGTACGCCTCGTCCGCGTACTGGTCGGGATCGAAGTCCCCGAAGACCTCGAACTTCTCCTCGGGCGTGAGATTGATGCCCATCTTCTGTGCCTCCATGGCGTGCTCCACGGCCGCGGCCATCTGCTGGAGCCGGGCGATCCGGTCGGACAGGAGGGCATGCTGCCGGCGCAGGTGCTCCCTCGGGTTCGACTCCGGATCGTCCAGCAGGACCGCGACCTCGTCGAGCGGGAAGCCGAGCTCCCGGTAGAACAGGATCCGCTGCAGCCGGTCGAGGTCGGCGTCGTCGTAACGCCGGTGACCCGCGCTGCTGCGGGTGCTCGGGGAGAGCAGGCCGATCTCGTCGTAGTGGTGCAGGGTGCGCACCGTGACTCCGGCGAATCCGGCGACCTGTCCCACGGAGTAGCCCATCGTTTCCGCTCCTCTGGTCGGGTACGCCCTTCACTCTGGGTCCTCACGCCACGTGAGGTGCAAGTCCGCCGCCGGGGCTGCCGGCTATCCCATGGCCTTGGTGCCGTCCAGGGACTCCCGGATGACGTCCGCGTGGCCCGCGTGCCGCGCGAACTCCTCCACCAGGTGCAGCAGCATCCAGCGCATCGAGACCTTGCCGTTCTCGGGGAACCAGGGCGCCGGCGGCAGCGGGAAGGTCTCGTCGAGGCTGGGCAGGTCCCGGACGAAGGCCGTCAGCTCGGCCGTGACCCCGTCCCAGAAGGCCTGGACGGCCGGCACGGTCTCGGCCCCGACGAGACGGAAGGACTCGTTCCAGGTCTCGGGGCTGCGCTGGATCTCGTTGGGCCGCTGCTGCGCCATGCGCAGCCAGGCCAGCTCGACCTCGGCGACGTGCTTGACCAGCCCGGACAGCGACAGATCGCTGGCGCTGGGACGGCTCGCCGCCTGCTCCTCGGCCAGTCCGGCCAGCGATCCGCGGATCGCCTTGCGCTGGGATTCGACGAAGAGCAGGAGCGTGCCGCGCTCGTCGCCCGGGAGCTCTTCGGAGAGGTGAGCCATGACCTACCGCCTTTTCCGTGGGTCTTCCTGCTGACAAGAACCACGGTACGGAGGATTGAGGTCAGTTTCTGTCCTCAATCCCGCCTGTTTTTGGGCTAGTTCCCGGCGCCGTCGGGGCGGATGGCCGGGAGCGCCGTCTGCGGCTTCGGGAGCAGGGCCTTGGAGAGGTCCTGGTTCCCCTTCTCGTCGAGCCCGTACATCGCCTCGTAGATCTTGCGCACCGCCGGCCCGGAGGCCCCGGAGCCCGTACCGCCCTGGGAGATCGTCATGACGATCGAGTAGTCCTCGGTGTACGAGGCGAACCACGAGGTGGTCTGCTTGCCCTGGACCTCCGCCGTGCCCGTCTTCGCGTGCATCGGGATCTGCTTCTGCGGCCAGCCGCCGAACCGCCAGGCCGCGCTGCCCGTGGTGGCCACCGAGGCGAGCGCGCCGTCTATGTCGTCGCGCAGCTCCGCGTCCATGGGCAGCCGGCCCTGCTCCTTCGGCGCGATCTCCTTGACCGACGTGCCGTCGGCGCTGACGATCGCCTTGCCGATGCCCGGCTGGTGCATCATGCCGCCGTTGGCGATGGCCGCGTAGATCGACGCCATCTGGATCGGGGTGACGAGGGTGTCGCCCTGGCCGATCGAGTAGTTGATCGCGTCGCCCTCGCGCAGCTGGTTGCCCTGGCGGCAGTTCTCGTACGCGATCCTCTCGGCGTACGAGCCGTCCTTCTTGCCGTCGCGGCACCACGCGGCCTTGCTCGCCTCGAAGAAGTCCTTCTTCCACTGGCGGTCGGGGACCCGGCCGTTCACCTCGTTCGGCAGGTCGACGCCGGTCGCCTTGCCCAGCCCGAACTGGTGGGCCGTCTTGAAGAACCAGTCGCCCGGGTCCTTCCTGGGGTTGATCCCGCCGTCCTTCTTCCACTCCTTGTCGGCGATGGCGTAGTAGACGGTGTCGCAGGAGACTTCGAGGGCCCGGCCGATGGTGATGTCGCCGTAGCCCTGCGACTCGAAGTTGGTGAAGGTCTGGCTGCCCACCGAGTACGAGCTGGGGCAGCCGTACCGCCCGTTGAAGGGGTACCCGGCGTTCACCGCGGCGGTCGAGGAGACGACCTTGAAGATCGAGCCCGGGGCCGCCTGGCCCTGGATCGCGCGGTTGAGCAGCGGGTAGTTGGAGTCCTTGTCGGTGAGGGCCGCGTAGTCCTTGGCGGAGATGCCGCCGACCCAGGCGTTCGGGTCGTAGGTCGGGTTGGACGCCATCGCGACGATGCGGCCCGTCTTGGCCTCCATGACGACGACCGCGCCCGAGTCGGCCGCGTAGTTCTTGTGCGTGTTCTTGTCGTACGTCTTGCGGGCCTCGATCATCGCGTTGTTCAGCTCGCGCTCGGCCACCGCCTGTACGCGCGAGTCGATCGAGGTGACGACGTTCGAGCCGGGCGTCGGCTTGTCGCCCTGCGCCTGCCCGATGACCCGCCCGAGGTTGTCCACCTCGTAGCGCGTGACGCCCGCCTTGCCACGCAGCTCCTTGTCGTACGTGCGCTCCAGGCCGGAGCGTCCCACCTGGTCGGAGCGCAGGTACGGGGAGTCGGTCTTCTTCGCCTTGGTGATCTCCGCGTCGGTGACGGGCGAGAGGTAACCCAGCACCTGCGAGGTGTTGGCCCCGTCGGGTCCCGCGTAGCGGCGCAGGGCGGTCGGCTCGGCGGTGATGCCGGGGAACTGCTCGGTGTGCTCCCTTATCTCCAGCACCTGGTCCGTGGTCGCCTCGTCGGTGACGGGGATCGGCTGGTACGGGGAACCGTTCCAGCACGGCTTGGGGGTCTTGGCGTCGCACAGCCGGACGCTGTTGACCACGTCCTCGGGCTTGAGGCCCAGGACGCCGGCGAGCCGGGTCAGGACGCCCTTGCCCTTGTCCTTCATCTTGGTCAGGTCGGTACGGCTGGCGGAGACGACCATGCGCGTCTCGTTGTCGGCGAGCGGCACCCCTCGGGCGTCCAGGATCGAGCCGCGCACGGCGGGCTGGACGACCTGCTGGGTGTGATTGTTCTTCGCCTCGTCCGTGTACTCCTGGCCATTGCGTATCTGGAGGTACCAGAGGCGCCCGCCGAGGGTGAGCAGCAGTGAGAAGACGACCACCTGGATGATGACCAGGCGGTTCTGGACCCGGGGCGTACGCCCCGTCTCCGGAATGTTGCTCAACTCAGGTCTCCCCCGGAACGCTGCCCGCCGCTGACTCGCACGAGTCTAGGCATGGCGGCGTGCCGGATGCGCAGGAGGGAAGGCGGAAAACCGGCCCGGGGGGCGGTCGTGAGCGGGCCGGGGCGCCCTCGGAAGGGGAACTCAGAAGGGGAAGCTCGTCCTGCGGTGCTGGACCGAGATCCACTTCTGGGTGGTGAAGGCCTCGACCGTGGCCTCGCCGTTGAGCCGGCCCAGCCCCGAGGACTTCTCCCCGCCGAACGCGGCGAGCGGCTCGTCCCCGATGGTCGAGTCGTTGACGTGGATCATCCCGGTCTCGATCCGCTGCGCGAACCGCACGCCGCGCTCCACGTCCCGGGTGTGCACGGCGCCGCTCAGCCCGTAGGGGGTCGCATTGGTCAGCCGTACGGCCTCGTCCTCGCCGTCGAAGACCACCAGCAGCGCCACGGGGCCGAAGATCTCCTGGCCGAGCAGCGGGGAGTCCTCGGGGATTCCGGCCAGCACGGTCGGCTCCACCAGGTTGCCGCGCGTAGATCCGCGGACGAGGGCCTGAGCCCCGGATTCCACTGCCTCGTCCACGAGCGCGGTGAGGGCGTCGGCCTGGAAGGAGTTGATCAGCGGGCCGATGTGGGTGTCGGCCTCGTGGGGGTCGCCGGTCTTCAGGTTCCGCACGCGGGCCGTGAACTTCTCGGTGAACTCCTCCGCGATCGAGGCGTCCACGAGGATCCGGTTGGCGGCCATGCAGACCTGGCCCTGGTAGACGAAGCGGCTGAAGACGGCCGCGTCCACCGCGTAGTCGATGTCGGCGTCGTCGAGGACGACGAGGGCGCTGTTGCCGCTGAGCTCCAGGACCGTCCGCTTGAAGTGCCGCGCGGCGACGGAGCCGACGTGCCGGCCGACCCGGTCGGATCCGGCGAAGGAGATGACCTTCGGGACGGGGTGCGTCAGGAGCGCGTCGCCTATCTCGGCGATGTCGGTGACCAGCACGTTGAGGAGTCCGGCCGGCAGGCCCGCGTCCTCGAAGATCTTGGCGATGACCCCGCCGCCCACCACGGGTGCGTTCTGGTTCGGCTTGATCACCACCGCGTTGCCCAGCGCCAGGGCCGGGGCGACCGACTTCAGGGTGACCAGGAACGGGAAGTTGAAGGGGCTGATCACGGTAACGACGCCGACCGGGAGGCGCTGGACCCGGTTCTCCTTGCCCTCGACCGGCGAGGCGAGGATCCGTCCCTCGGGGCGGACGGCCAGCTGGATCGACTCGCGGATGAACTCCTTCGCGAGCCAGACCTCGTACTCGGCCTTGGGACGGGTCCCGCCGAGCTCGTCGATCATCGCCTCGATGATCTCCTTCTCGCGCTCCTCGGTGATCCGCAGGGCGCGTTCCAGGACGGCGCGTCTGGTGTACGGGCTGGTGGCCGCCCACTCTCTCTGGGCGCGCTCGGCGCCGCGGTAGGCCTGGTCCACCTGCTCGACGGTGGCCACCGTGATGGCCGCGAGCTTCTCCCCGTTGAACGGGTTGACGTCGATGATGTCCCACGAACCGGTGCCGGCCAGCCATTCGCCGTCGATGTACTGGTGAGCCAGGTCGTCGAATATGGACATGCCATCCCTTACTGCGAGCGCGCACCCGTGCGCTGCACCGGAGACCGATCGGTCATCATGCACTGATCAGACGTCATACTACGTGCGAATCAAGACAGTTGGAGCAGGCCGCGGAGAAGATCCCTGGTCCGGTCGGGGTCGGGGCAGTCGGCCTGAAGCCGCTCCATCGCCCGTTCGTACTGCGCCACCTCCTCGTCTTTGTCCAGGTAGAGGGCACTGGTGAGCTGCTCCAGATAGACGATGTCCTGGAGGTCGGACTCCGGGAAGCGCAGCAGGGTGAAGGCTCCGCTTTCGCCGGCGTGGCCGCCGAAGAAGAAGGGCATCACCTGGAGCTGCACGTTGGGCCGCTGGGAGACCTCGATGAGGTGTTCGAGCTGTCCGCGCATGACGTCGCGGTCGCCGTACGGGCGGCGCAGCGCGGCCTCGTCGAGGACGGCGTGGAAGACCGGGGCGCTCTCGGAGACGAGCACCTTCTGGCGCTCCAGGCGCAGCGCGACGCGGCGGTCGATCTCGGCCTTGGTGGCGCCCGGCATGCCGCGGCTGACGACGGCCTGGGCATAGGCCTCCGTCTGCAACAGGCCGTGGACGAACTGGACTTCGTAGATCCGGATGAGCGAGGCCGCGCCCTCCAGGCCGACGTACGTCTGGAACCACCCGGGCAGCACGTCACCGTAACTGTGCCACCAGCCAGCCGCGTTGGCCTCGCGGACCAGCCCCAGGAGGGACTCCCGCTCCGCGCCGTCCGTGACTCCGTAGAGCGTGAGGAGGTCCTCGACGTCCCTTGCCTTGAAGCTCACCCTTCCCAACTCCAAGCGGCTGATCTTCGATTCGGATGCGCGGATCGAGTAGCCGGCCGCCTCACGGGTGATGCCGCGGGATTCTCGGAGTCGCCTGAGCTGAGAGCCCAGGAGTATGCGGCGCACCACAGAACCGCTTGCTTCTGCGGTCACTAGTCCTGCCCTCCCCATCGCCATGTGTACGCGTGGTCTGCGCGTGGTGTGCGTCGCCGGGGCCCCCGTACCCCAGGTCCCGCAGTCTGCCACCAAAACGCACCTGCCCGTACTCGTTCTGTAACGGAATCCGCCCCGCCGCAAAAGAAGTCCGTAAGTATGCGTAGGAAGAAATGAGCAAGAACCATCACGGGAGTGGACAGGTCCGGCGCGTGCACGTGCATCTGCCCTTGCATCCAGCTTCTGCATTCGGAACGATGGTGCCGCGCACCTGCGTGCTTCGCGCCGGCGCCGGACCCACCCCGCAGTTCTTTCTGGTCGGAGCCCGCTCCGCCCGCGAATCCCGGGAGTGCCTCGCATGGGGACGAATGGATCGACCATGCTCGAGCCGTTACGGCAGGGGCTGCCCCCGGTCGACCCCACGGCTGTCTCCGGGTCCGCCTCCTGCGCTCTGCCCGCCCGCTTCGAGGCGGTGCGGGGCGCCCGTTCGTTCACCCGGTCGACCCTGTCCCAGTGGGGCCTGGACGACCGCTTCGACGATGTGGCCCTGGTGGTCTCCGAGCTGGTCACCAACGCCCTGCGCCATGCCCTGCCGGACGACACCCGGCCCGCGGCCGGCGGCTCGGGCGAGCCGGAGGCCTCGGTACGGCTGCACCTGATGCGGTGGAGCACCCGGCTGGTGTGCGCGGTACGGGACCCCAGCGAGGACCGGCCGGGCGGGTCGTTCGCACCGGAGCGGACGCAGGAGAACTGCGACCTGGAGTCGGGGCGCGGGCTGTTCCTCGTGGACGCCTACAGCGACAGCTGGGGCTGGCACCCGCTCGCGGGACGGCTGACCGGCAAGGTGGTCTGGGCGCTGTTCATGCTTCCCGAGTAGGGGACGCGTCGGCTGCACGAATACGCCAACTGGCCGGGGTTGATCATTTCGATCAGTCCCGGCCAGTGCACGTGCATGGCTTGATCAGTGCGCCGTTCCTCCGGCCGCCCCTCCGGCCGTTCGTTCAGCGGTCAGGCGATCAGGTGGTCGAACTCGCCGTCCTTGACGCCCAGCAGCAGCGCCTCGATCTCGGCCGGCGTGTAGACGAGCGCCGGCCCTTCCGGAAAGCGCGAGTTGCGCATGGCGACCGCGCCACCCGGCAGTTTCGCGAACTCGACGCAGGAACCTTGTGAGTTGCTGTGTCTGCTCTTCTGCCAGGTCACTCCGTCGAGTTCTGCAGCTGCCATCCCGTTGTACGCGTGGTCCACAGGAAGCCCCCGATAGTGCAGATGTCAACTGCACCGGATCATAGCTGTGTTCCTAAGCGCATGCATGGGCAGATGCACGTGCACGCGGAGGGTGCTCCCCCGATCACTGTCAGGGGCGAACTCGGGTGGATCAGGGACGAATCAGGCCCTTATAAGGCCCGGATCAAGGCCCGATCGGGGGCCGATGAGGAGTCGCCGGGCGCCCCGGACGGTGCCGTGCGGCGCGATGAGCGGGCGTGGTCCGGTCGTGCAGTCATGGAGTCCTTCAGGATTTCTTCAGATTTGTACGGATGCGCGGGGCCCTGTTCGATGGTCAGGATCACACCCGGAATTCCCGTCGTCCTTTGGGGGAACGCGCATGCTCCGCAATGCCCTTGAGCCTTGGCACCTGATCCTGCTGCTCGTCGTATGCGTGCTGGTCTTCGGCTCGAAGAAGCTGCCCGACATGGCCCGCTCCATGGGCAAGTCGATGCGCATCCTGAAATCGGAGACGCAGGCACTGCGGAGCGAGGGCGACCGGCCTTAGGCCTCGGCCCTCGGCCCTCGCCCGTCGGCCCTCAGCGGGGCAGCGGGCGGCGCCTGCCGCCCATGTGCGCGCGGTCGGCGGCTGCCGTGCCGTCCTCCCAGCCCGCGTGGTCGGTGGCCCCGCGCAGCCGGGTCGTCGTGGTCCGGGGGAACATCTCGTCCGCCCGGGAGGTGACGGCGACGTCGCGGGCCACCAGGGCGGGCAGGTTGTCGGGGGCCTCGGCCGCGGTGTGCTCGGCGGTCTCGGCGAGACGCTGGCCGAGCCGGCTGGCGTACGCGAGCAGGAAGGACTGCCGGAACGTCTTGGTCCGCTTGCGTCCGCCGGAGCGCTGCGCGGCCTCGGCGCGGGTCATGGCCGCCGTGCCCTGTACGAGCAGCGAGGTGTAGAGCAGCTCCACGGCCTCCAGGTCGCTCTCGAACCCCACCACCGTGGAGAACTCGAAGCCGCTGTTCCACACCGCCCGGCAGCGGTTGGCCGTCGCCACCGCGTCGAGCAGCACCGCCTTGGCCTCCTCGTACGGCGCCTCGACCCCGATCCGGCAGGCGCCGGGCACCTGGGCCGGGCCCTTGCCGCTCGCGGCGAGCAGGGCCTCGTCGACGGTGTGCCGCGCCATCAGCTCCTGGGCCTTGGCGCTGAGGGCCTCCGCCTCCTCGGGGAACGTGGTCGCCTCCGCCTTGGCGAGCAGGGCGCGGATCCGCCCGAGCATGCGGGGCTCGATGTGAGCGTGCTCCAGGGCATCGGCGGCGGGGTCCCCCGGGACCGGACCCACCGGTTCGATCGAGGGCAGCCGGATCAGCAGCCGGAACACCTCCAGCACGGCGGTCGCCAGGGAGAACCGGTCCGTCCGCTCCCGCCGCGCGAGCCCTTCGCCGTACTCCGCGTCGTCCGCCCACCACACCTCGGCGTCGGTCCACCGCTCGGGCAGGCGGGCGTACCGGCGCGCCTCGCCGGCGATCAGGTCGCGGGTGATCCGCAGATGCCGCTCGCCGAGGTCCCGCCCCACCAGCCGGAGCACGTCGGCGGGCTGCCACCCCCGCTCCCAGGCCTGCCGTACGTACGCCTCCCCACGCGCCAGCAGCTCCCGCCCGACCGCGTCCCACTGCCCGCCGTCGCCGACGAGCACCGAGGCCCCGGCATCCAGTCCGGCGTCGTCCTGGTTGTAGAGGGCGGCTTCACAGGCACGATCGACAATCTCTCTCACCCTCTCAGCTTGGCACGCCCCCCTCCCACCCCCACCGGCCCGCCCGGCACATCCGGCCCCGCCGACGGCGCTTGAGGCCCGGGGCCCGGAGACCCGGGGCCCGGAGGCCCGGGGCCCGGGGCGGAGCCGAACCCGGCCCCGTCGGCGTTCGAGGCGCGGGGGTCCGGGCGGAGCCCCCGCAACGGCGACGCACCCGTGCGGGTTCCCCGCCCTGTCAGCCCCCGGTGGGACACTCGCACCCATGAGCGACCGCACCCCCCACTGGGCCCTGGCCGAAGCCGCCGACGGCCTCTGGCACGCCAGGCCGCTCACCCCCGCGTCCTCCACCCCCGCCCCCGGAGGGCCCCTCACCTTCCGGGACCCCGCGGACGCGATCCGCTCCGCCCCCGCCGCCACCCGCTGGGTCTGGCGGAGCACCGCCGCCGTCTACCCCCGCCTCCTCGCCTCCGGCATCCGCGTCGAGCGCTGCCACGACATCGAGGACGCCGAGCTCCTCCTCCTCGCCCACGAGGGCCGCTTCGGCGAACCCCGCTCGGCGGCAGCCGCCTGGGCACGGCTCACCGGGGCACCGGTACCCCCCGATCCCCCGCAGCGCTCCGCCACGCCCGCCGCGCAGGACTCCCTCTTCGACCCCCAGCCCACCCCGCTCCCCCTCGACGCGCTCGTCGCCGTCTACGAGGACCAGGCCAGGCGCCACGCCGCCACCGCCCACCCGGACCGCATGCGCCTGCTCACCGCCTCCGAGTCCGCCGCCTTCCTGATCGCCGCCGAAATGCACCGTGCCGGCCTCCCCTGGCGGGCCGACGTCCACCGCGCGCTGCTCACCGAGCTCCTCGGCGAGCGCTACGCCGGCGGCGGCGAGCCCCGCCGCCTCGCCGAGCTGGCCGACGAGATCTCCGCCGCGTTCGGCCGGCGCGTGCGCCCCGAACTGCCGGCCGATGTCGTCAAGGCCTTCGCCGAGGCGGGGATCCGGCTGGGGTCCACCCGCCGCTGGGAGATCCAGGAGCTCGACCACCCCGCCGTCGAGCCCCTCCTCGCGTACAAGAAGCTGTACCGGATCTACACCGCCCACGGCTGGGGCTGGCTCCAGGACTGGGTGCGCGACGGCCGCTTCCGCCCCGAGTTCGTCCCCGGCGGCACCCTGACCGGCCGCTGGGTCACCAACGGCGGCGGGGCCCTGCAGATCCCGAAGGTGATCCGCAGGGCCGTCGTCGCCGACCCCGGCTGGCGGCTCGTCGTCGCCGACGCCGACCAGATGGAGCCCCGCGTCCTGGCCGCGATCTCCCGCGACCCCGCCTTCATGGAGGTGGCCGGGCGCCCCGAGGACCTCTACACGGCCATCTCCCGCCAGGGCTTCTCCGGCGACCGGGACATGGCCAAACTCGCCGTCCTCGGCGCCGTGTACGGGCAGACGTCCGGCGACGGCCTGAAGAACCTGGCCGCGCTGCGCCGCCGCTTCCCGCAGGCCGTGGCGTACGTGGACGACGCCGCGAAGGCCGGCGAGGAGGGGCGCCTCGTACGGACCTGGCTGGGCCGGACCTCGCCACCTCCGGTCGGCGCCGACGAGGACGGCGAAGCCGGGATCCCGCAGGACCGGGAGGACGGCTGGACGCCGAGCCACGCCTCCGCGAACACCCGGGCCCGCGGCCGGTTCACCCGCAACTTCGTCGTCCAGGGCAGTGCCGCCGACTGGGCGCTGCTGCTGCTCGCGGCCCTGCGGCAGGCCATCGCCGGCGCCGGGATGCGGGCCGAGCTGGTGTTCTTCCAGCACGACGAGGTGATCGTGCACTGCCCGGCCGAGGAGGCGGCGGCCGTCGCCGAGGCGATCCGCGCGGCCGGTGACCGGGCCGGCCGGATCGCCTTCGGCGACACCCCGGTCCGCTTCCCGTTCACCACGGCGATCGTGGAGTGTTACGCCGACGCGAAGTGAGCCGCGGAAACGGCCTTGTCAGCCGCGCCACTTGGGTTCGAGGGCGATCTGCCGGAGCTGCACGAAGGTCAGCGGCGGCCCGGCCCGGGTCGCCGGCTTCGACGGGCGCCCGGCCGGGCCGGTCTCGTACATGCAGTCAGTGTCCGGTGACGGACTGCGCCGGCAGGCTGAAGACGTGGTCCGGGGTGACGACCTTGGTGATCGCCTCGCCGAACAGGGTGCTGGGCTCGGAACCCTTGTAGGAGATGTCCGTGTTCAGCATCACCACGAGCGTGGCCTTCGGCTTCGGCAGGTACACGGCCAGCGCCTGGTAGCCGGGCAGTGAGCCGTTGTGGCCTATCCAGCCCTGGACGTTGAAGATGCCCAGGCCGTAGCCGGTGCCGGGCAGCGCCTCGACGACGTTCAGGCGCTGGGCCTGGGTGGCGGGCTTCAGCAGCGTGCCCGTGGCCAGGACCCTCGCCCAGGTCTTCATGTCACCGAGATCGGAGATCATGGCTCCGGCCGCCCAGCCCCAGGAGGGGTTCCAGCCGGCCGCGTCCTCGACCTTCCCGGTGGCGGTCTGGTCGGTGTACCCCTGGGAGTGCGGGGTCGGGAACTCCGCGCCGACGGGGAAGAGCGTGTGGTGCAGCCCGGCGGGGACGACGACCTTCTGATTGATGTAGTCGTTGAGCTTCTGCCCGCTCAGCTTCTCCACCACCAGCCCCAGCAGGATCAGGTTGGTGTTGCAGTAGTAGAACTTCGCGTTGGGCTCGAACAGCACCGGGTGCTTGAAGGAGTACGCGAGCAACTCCTGGGGGGTGAAGGGCCGTCGGGGGTGGCTCGTCAGGGCCTTGAAGAACCCTTCGTCCTCGGAGTAGTTGTACAGCCCGCTCCGCATCCCGGCGAGTTCGCGCAACGTGATCCGGTTCCCGTTGGGCACCCCGGACACGTACTTCCCGATGGGGTCGTCCAGCCTGGCCTTGCCCTGGTCGACCAACTGCAGCAGGGCGGTCACGGTGAACGTCTTGGTCACGCTGCCTATGCGCATGTTCAGGTCCGTGCTCATCGGCCGGCCGGTGGCCTTGTCGGCGACCCCGAAGGCCCGCACGTACGCGCCCTTGCCGGGCGCGGAGAGCGACACCATCACCCCGGGTATTTCGGCCTCGGCCATCACCTTCTGGACGGCCTCGTCCAGCTGACTCGCCACGGCGGGGGTGAGCTGCGGAAACCCTTGGTCGGCGGCGACCGGGGCCGAAGCCGAGGCCGAGGCCCTGGGAGCGGCCGGCGTATCCAGGGCGTACCCCGCCCCCAGACCCAGAGGCACCACCACCAGCCCCACCGCGGCCACCCCCACCGCCACCTTGCGCAACCGTGTCGACATGCCGGCCTCCTGCCACGAGTCGCCCGGGTCCAGCCTTCCCAACGTAGCCCCACCCCGACGCCCCAGCGACCGCGCCCCGGCCGGTCGCCCTCCGTCGCGGACGGCTCGGGGCCACAGGGAGTACTGGTCCTGGAGGGACGCTCCGGCATGCGGCCGCGCGCGACGGTCCGCTCGGCGTGGGCGACCTCCTCCGGCGTTCCGCCCAGGTGCACGGTCCCGGCGCGCCGGCAGGCCTCGTCGCGCCACGGCACCCCGCCCGCGACCGCCAGGTCGACCTTGAACGCCGCCGGCCCGTGCGTCCAGCGCGCGTAGGCGCGCCGAGTCCGCGTACGGCGGAGACGACGGGGACACGGAATGCCCTTCTGGGAAGCGGCCATGGCGAAGGTGTCCTGGAGTGCATGACGTGGAGGAGCCCGATGGCGACGGAACCGGAGCGGAGCCGGAGCCGGGGCGGAGCCGGAGTGTGGTCAGGTGCGCAGGGCGCGCCCGCGGTGCAGCGTCCCGGTGATGCCGGTGAACCGGAGGTCGAGTCCGACGCCTTCGCGTTCGGCGTGGATGTGCAGATGCGGTTCGCTGCTGTTGCCGGAGTTGCCGACCTCACCGAGCAGCTGACCGGTGTGCACCACCGCGCCCGGCGGCACCGCGGCCGTCCTGGACCGGGTCCGGGCCGAGACCGGGGGCGCCGGGGCCGACCTCGTCATCGAGTGCGCGGGTGTGCCCACGGCCGTCGCCCAGGGCCTCACTCTGGCCCACCGTGGCGGTTCCTACCTGGTCATCGGCCAGTACACGGACGCCGCCGACACCCTGCTCAACCCGCACCAGATCGTGTACCGGCAGCTCGACGTCGTCGGATCCCGGGCGTTCACCGGGGCGCACCTCGTCGAGTACGTACGCCTGCTGCCCGCGCTGGCGGCCCGTTTCGACCTGGGGCGCCTGGTGTCGTCCTACCCGCTGGACGATCACAAGGTCGCGCTCGCGGCCGTGGCGGAAGGCTCGGTGATGAAGGCGGTCCTCACGAACCCGTAGGCGTGGGGGGCAACGCCTGAGGTGTTGCGCGTGAGGTGTTGCGCGTGAGGTGTTGCGCGTGAGGTGTTGCGCGTGAGGAGCCGCCGGATTCCGTCCGGCGGCTCCTCACGTGTGCCGGCGTTCAGTGGGCGGCTGCCGCCGGGACGGCGTCGGCCTTCTCCGGTCCGGCCCCGACCACACCGGAACCACCGTTCTGCCGAGGGGCGTTGATGAGGAGGAAGGCGACGCCCGCGGCCACGACGAGGATACCGACCGCCCACCAGATCGCGGTGGCGTAGCCGTGCACGGCGGCCTGGCCGGCCAGGCCGGCCGGGTCGGCGCCGGGACGGGTGTGTGCGGCGAGCCAGTTGGTGGTGGCTCCGGCCGCGATGGTGTTCAGCAGGGCGGTGCCGATGGAGCCGCCGACCTGCTGCGAGGTGCTGACCATGGCGGAGGCCACACCGGCGTCCTGCTGCTGCACGCTGCGGGTGGCCAGACTCATCGCGGGCATGAACGCCGTACCCATCCCCAGGCCGAGGAGGATCTGCGCGGGCAGGATCAGACCGGCGTAAGAGCTGTCGACCCTGATCTGGGTGAGCAGCGCGATCCCGAGGGCCGAGGTGAGGAAGCCGGGCCCCATGAGGAGCCTCGGCGGCAGCCGGGTCATCAGGCGGGTGCCGATCTGGGTCGATCCGGCCACCATCCCGACGATCATGGGCAGGAATGCGAAACCGGTGACGACCGGCGTGTACCCCTTCACGACCTGCAGGTAGCAGGTGAGGAACAGGAAGAGGCCGAACATGCCGATGACGGCCAGGCCCAGGGAGAGGTAGATGCCGCCGCGGTTGCGCTCGGTCACCACCCGCAGCGGCAGCAGGGGGGCGGAAACCTTGTCCTCGACGAAGACGAAAGTGCCGAGCAGGGCCGCCGAGGCGATGAAGAGGCCGACGGTGACAGGGGCGGTCCATCCGTCGGACTCGGCGCGGGTGAACCCGTACACCAGTGACAGCAGTCCGGCGGTGGCCAGGACGACACCGGGGAGGTCCAGGCGGGCGCCGTTGCGGGCGCCCGCCGGCTCGCGGACCACGGTGACGGCGCCGATCACGGCCGCGACGGCGAACGGAATGTTGACGAACAGCGCCCAGCGCCAGTTCAGGTACTCGGTCAGCGCACCGCCCATGATCAGACCGACGGCGCCTCCGGCACCGGAGATCGCGCCGTAGATTCCGAACGCCTTCGCCCGCTCGGCGGGTTCGGTGAAGGTGACCGCGAGCAGCGAGAGCGCGGCCGGGGCGAGCAGCGCGCCGAACACACCCTGCAGGGCCCGGGCTCCGAGCAGCATCCCGGGATCGACGGCGAGGCCGCCGAGCGCGGACGCGCCCGCGAAGCCGAGCAGCCCGATGATGAACGCGCGCCTGCGGCCGGTGAGGTCGGCGATGCGGCCGCCGAAGAGCAGCAGGCTGCCGAATGCCAGCGAGTATGCGGTGATCACCCACTGCCGGTTGCCGTCGGAGATGCCGAGGTCCTGCTGGGCCGAGGGCAGGGCGATGTTCACGATGGTCGTGTCGAGCACGACCATTAACTGGGCGATGCCGATGAATATCAGCGCTTTCCAGCGCCGTGGGTCTGACTGAGTGGTTGCGTGCATGACGTCTCTCGGTTGACCGGGCAGCCGGGTGGCAGGCTGTTCCAGGGCTGTTCAGGGCTGTTTCAGCGAGGGCAGCAGGGTGGGCAGCAGTTCGGCGAGTACGTCGACGGCGGCGCCCAGCGCTTCATGGCTGCCGGGTCCGTCGGTGGCGGTCCGGGCGAGAATGCCTTCGCGGGACGCGAGCAGGAACGTGGCGAGGCTCTGGGCGGCGACGCTTGCGCCGTTGCGCTCCAGCAGGTGCGCGAGGGCACCGGTGACCGCCTTGTCGTGCTCGTGGAGCCGCGCGCTGAGTTCCGGATTGCGGGCCGCGTCGAGCCGGAACTCCAGGAAGAGCAAGATCCAGCCCCGCTCGTCCGGATCGACCGCCAGGAGCAGTTCCCCGATCCGCCGGGCCGCCCCGGGCTCCGGAGCGCGCAGCAGAGCCTCCAACTGGTCGAGCCGGTATGCGGAGTGACGGTCGAACAGCGCCAGGACGAGCTCCTGCTTGCTCTCGAAGCTGGAGTAGAAGGCTCCCCGGGTGTATCCGGCCGCCGCACACACGTCCTCGATGGTGGTCTTCGCGTACCCCCGATCGACGAGCACCCGCCCTGCGGCGTCGAGCAGCCGCTCGCGGGTGTGCACACGACGGCGGGGCGGCCGTCCGGAATCAGTGGAAGCAGTCTTCGATGGGGCCACGCGGGAACGATACAACACGTATTTAATACACGGTGTATTGAACCGTGCACATGCCGGCCCTCTCCGGCGGGTGTTCGTTTCGCCGCACGGAACAGCGGCGCACACACCACGCCTGACAGGGACCTGCCAACCGAAGGCGCGCGGCACCACCCCTCGAACCGGGGCGCCTGGCGATCCCGCACGACACGTGCGGCGCAACGACGGGGCCGAGCCCTCCGCCGGGAAAAGCAAAAGCCCCAGGTCACGGCGAGTGAGTCCTGGGGCTTCGCTGGAGCCGCCTTCGGGATTCGAACCCGAGACCTACGCATTACGAGCTCAAGATCGTTCATACTAGGGGGTTCTAGTCGGTACCGGCGAGTGTCAGAACATGCAGGTCAGAGCGCCTTACTGCTTGTTCGAGTGTCGACCGGTGCCGACTACTCCAGAGCAGTCCGGCATCACGTTGGCACCACATCAGCAGCCCACCCAGCACGATCGCCGCCTGCCAGGAAGGATCGAACCAAAGGGGGGCGCGCACCCCTCGTGATGCCGAAGACTCACCCAAGGGGCCGCACGGCTCGTGCCGTGCGGCCCTTTCGTCATGCGGCCCGGGGGGCGGCGCCCGCGCCCCCGGGGTCATCCTCGATCATCTCGTTCAGCACGCGTTCGAGGGCGCGCGCTCCCGTCGGCGTGATGTGTTGAGCGTCGACAGCGATGTACGTGGTGCCCTTTGTCGCGGTGGCGACAGCCCACACACCGTTATCGAGCGGCGTCCGGATTACAGAGATCATTACCGCCCCCCGCGGTCGCGCCCTTCGTGGGGGCGCTCCCCATTTCGTCGATCTTGTTGCGCTGTCCGTCCGCTAGTTCCACGAGCTATCGAGGGGTGCCGCCGTCGGCTCGGCAGGCGCCGGCTCGGCGGGCGGTTCCGTCGGCAGCGGCGCGACGTTCCACGAGCTGTCAGCCCGCACGGGGCTTGGGGTGTCCGCGTGGACGGCGACGATGGCGCCCGCGAGCGCACCGACGGCTAGGGCCGTGGCGAGCCCACAGCGAATCCCCTTCATGATCATTTGCGAGTCCCCTCCGAAATGTTGAATATGCCGCCTAGATACACCGGCGACATAGATTCCACTACCCGATACCCTGACCGACTCTGGGGGGATCGAACAGGCTTTCCCCAGGTCAGACATAGGAAGTTCCAAGATCCGAAGTGCAGGGGGGCGCGTGCCGGGATCTCCAAGGCTGTCCGAGACTGAGCTGCGCGTGTACGGCCTGATCGCCGAAGGCAAGCCCATCCAGGCCAGCGACCGCCGGACCGTTCAGCGGCTGCTCGGCGCTGGCCTGATCATCCCCGATGGATTCCAGCCGAGCAGGTACGCCGCCGTCGACCTCGACGAGATCGAGGGCCGGCTGCGCGACTCGGTGCAGCAGCAGCTCGAAGCCACGTCGCGGCAGCTTGCCGAGATTCCATCCTTCGTCGCACAGCTTCGCTCGTGCCGATCGGAGCAACCCCGCAGTGCGGGCACGGCGTCTACCTGGATCGAGGGGAAGGAGGCTGTGAACGCCGCGCTCGCGGTCGCTGTCGACGGCGCACGGCACGAGTTGCTGACGGCGCAGCCGGGGCCACGCCCGCGGAAGGTCATTGACCTGTCAACGGACCGCGACCGCTCGGCGGTTGAGCGCGGCGTCGCCATGCGGACGCTCTACAGCACGAGCAGCCGCTCGAACCCCGGGGCGGTCGACCGAGTGAACCTGTTGACGGCGCTTGGCGCGCACTTCCGCACGCTCACGCGCCCGTTCATGCGCCTGGTCCTGGTCGACAGAGAGTTCGCGATCATCGAGGATCACGCCGACGGCCGCCCGAGTTTTGACGGCGCGTACCTCGTGCGCGACCGCGCAACGTGCGGATACTTTGCCGCGGCCTTTGACCTTGACTGGCAGAACGCCCTCGACTGGCACGGCAGTGAGCCCCCGCAGCAGCCGACGATCACCACGCCGCTACAGCGGGCGATCCTGCGCGCGTTGTGCGCAGGGCAGGATCAGCAGCAGATCGCCAAGAAGGTGGGCTACAGCTCGAAGACGATCAATATCGCTCTGGGTGATCTTCGGGCCAAGCTCGGCTTGACCACGGTGTATCAGCTCGTCGCATGGTGGATGAGCCCGGACGCGATCGCCGAACGAGCTGCCGAGCAGGACTAGCTCGCCGCTACGCCGCCCCACCCTCCAGCTTGCGGAGCAGGTCACGCACGAGAGGCATGTCGTCCGCCGTGAGTCCGGGGACGTGCGCAACGCTGCGCTTCGCGTCCCCGACCGACTCACCGAACGGATCGTCAGCGACGAGCCCGATGTATTCGGCCGCGGCTGCGATCTGCACCTCGCGCACCGGGCGCTCGGCCACGACGGCCACCGCCCGGCATAGGGCGGGCGAGATCTTGACGGGTTGGCCCTTGTCGATCTTCCACACCAGCGTGTGAGGGGGTGCGTACCCCGTCTTGGGGTCGACGGCCAGAGCCTCGAACCCCCGGTACGACAGCTTTCGCCGCGCCAGAGTCTTTCGGACCAGGTCCGCGAAGGGTGTACCGAGCTCGCGGTCGAGCTCGGGTTCGTCTATCACGCCCACTTCCCCCACACCTCCCGTTCCTGTAATCAAACGTGAACAGTCGTGGCCATCTAATCAGCCAGCATCCCGGAATGCACAACCCTCAATCCCGTTGACGTGCACTTTTGGCCGACCTAGGGTCGTCAATGTTCATGAACGTGAACACCCTACCTGCCGGTTTTGCCGTGCCGTGACCAGGGTCGTTCACGTCTGTTTACAGAGGGGGCTAGGTCATGAGCACCGTTGAGTACATGGGTCCGCCGCCCAAGCAGCGCAACACCAAGCACGCACGGATTGCCCGAGAGCTGCGAGCACACCCGCAGGTGTGGGGAGTTGTGCGCAGGCCGAGCAGCCTCGACAGCGCATCGTCCGCCGCCCGAGCCATCCGGGACGCCCGTCTGCCTGCATACGCGCCGGCGGGCAGCTTCGAAGCGGTCGCCCGCAGCGTGAGCGAGGGCGCCGTGACCGAATACCGCGTCTACGCCCGGTACGTCGGGGGCGCCGAGTCTGCGGCTTGATCTGCGATTTCTGGGATGACGCCGCCGGCACCTCCACGCCATCGGTACCCGCCGCTACATCGTCGGCACCCGGTGCCCCGCCCACACGCCCGCCGCGCTCGCTGGCCGCCCCGAACCTCCGGGCTCGCCGATTCCCCTAAGGAGACGCTCCGTTGAGCCTCGCCGCGACGGATTGGGTCTGGTCCCAGTCCGACAGCCGAGGCGCCGCTCGTCTGGTGCTGCTCGCGATCGCTGATCGGGCCGACGCCTACGGCGTCGCCTACGCCGGTACCGCCTCGCTCATCCGCCGCACCCGCGCCGCCCGGTCGACGGTCCGCGACGCCGTCGACGCCCTGCTCGCCTCGGGCGAGCTCGCCGTCGTCGAGGGCGAACTCGGCCCGGGCGGAGAAACGGTTTACCGCTTCCCCCTGCTCGGTGCGAGGGGGACCGGTGAGCGGCCCGGGCCGATATCCGACCCGGGCCGAACATCGGCCCCGGGGAGACCGACTACCGGCCCGGGGGAGGGCCGGAGATCGGCCCCCGGGGGGCCGGCTACCGGCCCCCAGAACAAAAGAAGCTACTCACCTCAAGAACAGCAGCAGCCGCGCGCGACGAATACCGCGGCAGCGCTGATTCCCGAACTGCGTCCGCTCGACGCCGCTCTCGTCGCCGCCTCGATCGCCGTCCGGTGGTCGCTCGGCCTCGGCGACCAGCGCGACGTCTATCGGCTCGTACAGGCGCACGGCGTCGAGGCCCTGGTCGACCTCACCGCGCGCCGCACCAATCCGGGCGAGGCCCCGAAAGCGGCCCGCTACTGGCTCAAGGTCTGGAGCGACCTCGACCGGCCGGCGCCGAGCGCGCCGCCGCGGGCGCCCGCCTCGACCGCGAGCTACGCCGACAACCTCGCCGCCGGCCTCGCCCTGCTCGCCCAAAAGGAGGGCACCCCATGAAGCCCGAACAGATCGCCGCCCTGCTCGCGTTCGCCGGAACCCTCGACAGCCGCGTGCGCCGAGCCCTCGCCGACCCGCAGCAGTCCGCCCGCACCATCTCGGAGTGGACCGCCGCCGTCGCCGACGTGCCGGCGACCATGCCCGAAACAGGATGGGACGCCGCCCGCGCTACCCGCCGCTACTACGAGCAGCAGGGAGGGAACAAGAGCTCGCAGTACCGGCCGATCGAGCCGCACGACCTGCTCGCCGCGTGGGGGCCTCACCGGGCCGAGCTCATGAACCGTCACACCGACCCGGTGCCGGCCGCCGACCCGGACAACCCGCAGGCATGGTGCGAGGAACTGCTCGGCACCCGCGCCGCGGTCGCCCGCGGGCACGCCGCGCCCGCGCAGTACCGGGCCGAGATCAACGCAGCAGGGCAGAAACGTCTCGCCGCGCTCATGTCCGGAGTCGGCGCCGGCCCGCGCCGGTACATGCCCGCGCACGTCGCCGCCGAACTCCGGCAGTTCCGGCCGGCCCGCGCCCACCGCGAGCAGCTCGTCGCCGAGGGTCTCCCCGACCCGCTCGGCGTCCGGTGCCCGTACTGCCTCGCCGCCGTCGACGAGCAGTGCCGGAGCAGCTTCCGCAACCGTGGGAAGGGCCGGCGCCCGCTCACTGGCGTGCACCCCTCGCGTGTCGAGGCGCTGCTCGCCCACCTCGGCAACGGCGAGCAGGCCGACGACGAGCAGGTGCGCCTCGCTCGGATCATGTGCCAACCGCCGGCGCCTCGACGAGATGCTCGCGCTCGGCACACCAGCGGCGGGGGCGAGGCCCGATGATCCCCGCCGCCGCGCGCGCCGTTATCGCCGCGCACCTGACCGACGAGCTCGACGTGCCGCCGAACCGCGCGACTGTCGTCGTTGCTGCCCTCGCCGACCGCCTCGCCATCGAGGGATGGCACATGACCGACAGCTACCCGGGTGGTGTTCATGGTGTCGGTGTTCACCACGGTTCCGCAGACGAACCCGCGCGACCGGTCGCGCCTCGCGCGCGGGAAACCCGCGGCGCTCGGCGCGCCCTCGACCGGCTGCTACGCCATACCCGAACGAACGGAGAGACGACCCCATGAGCGCCGCTCTGCTCGCCCTCGCCGTGACGCTCGCGCTCGCCCTCGGCGCCACCCTCGCCTACGCGGTCCGGATCGACGACCGCCTCGACCGCGAGCTACGCCGCCTCGGCCGCCGGCCGTGCCCGACCACCTGCACCACCTGCTCGACGACTCGCCGAGCCGAGAACGGAGAGACCACACCATGAACCTGCACACCACCACCCGCACCCGGTCTCGGCACGGCCGGAGCGACGCCCGCGAGGCCGTCCGCGACGCCCGACGCGCAGCGATCCGAGTCCTACTCGCCCGCGCCGACCGAGGCGTGCTCAGCCCCGAAGACACGGTGAAGCTGCGGCAGCTCGTCGAGGCCGAGATCGCCGACGGCGACGCGTTCCGCCGCTCGGCCAGCGGGCAGCAGGCCGCGGCGCTGCGACTGACGCACCGAGTCGCCGCCGCCGAGCAGGCCATCGTCGAGGCCGAGGCCGAGCGCGACCAGTACGCCGCCGAGGTCGAGGCGCTGCGCACGGGCGCCAAGGCGGTGCGCGCATGAGTTACGCACAGGCTGTGCACGAGACCGTGCGCGCACTGCGAACGATCCGGGGCCGGTGGGCCGACGTGCTGCTCGCGATCGAGACGCCGCCGGCGGATCACTGGCCACCGAGGCAGCTCGCGCACACCATGCGCGAGGGCGACGACGAGCAGCTCGCCGTCGAGGACCGGGCGCCGCTCGTGCTTCGCGAGCACCCCGCCCCGCTCAACCTCGGCGCGCTCGACACGGCGCGCGCGGTCGAGCAGCTCGTGTTCGACCTCGCCGACACCCTCGCCGCCGCAGTGCAGCGCACCGAGCAGGGCGACCCCCGAGCCTGGCTGTCCCCCAACCCGAGCGCACCTGACAGTCGGCGCGCAGCCGGATCGCGGGCGCACGGTCTGCATTGGGCGTGCGTGTGGATCGAGGGGCGCGTGCATGATGAGGACACCGAGCCCGAGCGCGAACTCGACGGCGCCCTCACCCCGCCCCCGTACGAAGTTCTGCCGCTGCACCTGCTGCACGAGGCACGCCGTACCGCGCGTATCGCCGAGGCCCGGGTGCTGCGCGCCCTCGGCCTCGACCAGCGCGAGACCCCGCTGCCCGAGCCGTGCCCGTGGTGCGAGGGCGAACTCACCCTGCACAGTGCCCCCGACGGGCCGCCAGCCGTGACCTGCTCGGGCGGGCGGGCCTGCTCGGCGCCTGTCCCCCTCGACCGCATGGAACGGGCGCGGGTGTGGGAGTGGGACGACCTCCCCGAGCTGATCGCCGCGCTCGGGGTGGACATCGCCGCTGCGGCGTAGGCGGAGGCAAGGGGGCCAAGCAACTTCAGCTTGCTTGGCGCCCTTTGCTGTCTCCTCCAGCACTCAGCTAGATAACGATTCGTCAAAGTGACTTTCTGGCCCTTCCCTTGGGGTGAGAGTCTCCCCGAAGCAGCGCATCTATTTTTCTTTGAGCGAAATTTAGATGGTTGCTACACCTAAATAACTAGGTGTAGTGCAACAACTAGCATCGGAGGAGACAAAGAAAATGTCGGCGCGTAAGAACTTTCTTCAAATCATTCGCGAGGCACTCCAAAGCGGCGACGGCACACTGCGTCTGCAAGCCCTCACCCGGACCGCAATGACCTGCCTCGCCCTCGCGGTCGGCGCCCTCGTCGCCGCGCGGTACGTCAACCTGCTGTAGGGCCCGGAATGATGCATCACCCCGGTGATGCAGTTTTATTAACCGCCTCGACACGGGTGGTCGACCACAGATCCAGGCGATCGTAGACACCGGGCTCCCCGCGGTGCGGGGAGCCCGGTATCGGACGGCCACCGCTCCGGCAAGAGCTCGACAAGCTCTGTCAGTCCTGTTGTCTACGCTCAACTCGACACAGATGACTGAGGGGTGCCAGTGAAGATCCAAGACTTGACCGATGCCGAGGCCGTGAAGGCGACCCTTGCCGAGTTTGACGACCTCGGCGGGATCGCGTTCCGGAAGCGGTACGACTTCGGCGCCTCGACCCGCTACTACGTCAGCCACGCCGGCCGGCTCTACGACGCAAAAGCCATCGCAGGTGTGGCCCACGGACATCAACACCCGGACGCCGGCGCGCTCGCGAACGATCAGTTCGACGGCGGAGAGGCAGCGACCAACAAGGTACTGCGCAGGCTGGGGTTCACGGTGCTGGATAGCCACTCTCAGACGGTGGAACTGGAACGTGCTTGGCGACTCGCGGTGTGGGCCAACCTTGTCGACCGCCGAGACGACAACGGACTACTTACCGCTGATGCTGTTCGGGATGTCGGCGCATATGGCAACTTCCGAGGCATCTGGGCGGACCTGTCGCGTACGAAGAAGGTGCATCCCGACGGCGTGACCATGGGGCTCAAACACACGGGCCAGCACTATCCCGATGACCTCAGCGAGACCGGGGTGCTCTACCACTACCCGGTAACCAAGGCCCGAGGGCGCGACCTCTCCGAGGTCAACGCCACAAAGGCCGCGGCCGAACTCAAGCTTCCTGTGTTCGTGATCGCCGAAGTGGGCGATCACCGCACCGTTCAACTTGCCTGGGTTGAAGGTTGGGAGGACGAGAGCAGTCTGTTCCTCGTCGAGTTCGGCGACAAGGCCCCCGAGCGAATCATCGACAGGGATTGCTCAGACGACGAGCCGTTCTCGCTAGAGGGCAACCGTAGCCGGAAGCGCACTTCCTCCATGACCGTCCGACCCGATCAGGCTCGATTCAAGCTTGAAGTGTTCCGCCGCTATGGGCCTCGCTGCCCCCTCTCCGGCATCGCAGTGCCGCAGATGATAGAAGCTGCCCATCTACGTGGCGACGCAGACGGCGGAAGCTCCGATGCTCGCAACGGCCTACCGATGAACGCCGCCCTCCACCGAGCGTTCGATGCTCACCTCTTCGCGATTCACCCCGAGACGCTGGCCGTTGAGGTCCGCCCGGAAGGCCCGAGCCTCGACGAGCTCGGCGTCATCCACCCGCGGCTCGACCTCCCCCGCCCCCCACACCGGGACGCACTCGCCTGGCGGTACAAGGAGTGGCTGAACCGCACCAGCCGTTCCGCGTGATCCTGACGAGTCGCGGATCCAACTTGCACCGTTACCCTTCCGTGACCTATTGTCGGGGGTGCCTCCGGCGTGCCCGGAAATGTCACCACCCCACAGGAGCGAGTCGTTTCCTTCCGTTGGCCACGCGCAGCAAGTCCTCCAAGTCCGACTGAACTTGGTTGTACTTGTCCTCACTAAGTTGATTGTCGGCGAAGTCTCGCAGGCTGCCTTCCGCATTTAGCCCCAGTTCCTCCACCTCGCCGAAGTCAGCCAGTAGCGCCGCCTGCCATATGTCGCTGTCGTTCGCGGGATGAAAACCATCCTTCATTGGAACCCTCGATAGCTCTTCGGCTGCGCGAACGTTCAGCTCACCGAAGATCTGCACAAGATGCCGACGAACCTTGTTCCAGAGTTTCGGTTGGAGCTCCGAGGCGTTCGCCACCATGTCGCACACGAAACGCGCCTGCGCCGCGGCGGCGAGGAAGCTACCCGGATACTTCTTGTGCACCTGGTGGTGACGCCAGTGGTACGACAAGTGGGCGCGCAGTTTTACCACTTCGGCGCGCAGCGCCAATTGCGCCGCAGCGCGTGCCTTACCGATCTCCTGCTGCTGAGCCACACGTGACGCCAGGAAGTAGACGACGACGGCACCGCCCAGAGCGCCGGTCGCAGCTCTCATCGCGAGATCCGAAAATGTGTTCACGCGAGCAGTATGCGCAGCACCACCATGCGCAAACGCATCCCGGTCAAGGAGGTGAGCAGCGGTGGCTCAACCCATCCATGACCGCGACCGCGAGGCGGTTTGCCGGCTGCACGCCGAGGGCAAGTCCCGCAACGCCATCGCCCGGGCCATCGGGCGCAGCGCCGCGACCGTAAGCAAGATCGCAAAGGCCGAGGGGCTCACCTTCGCAGGAGGCGCCCGCGTCGCCGCCGCGACCGAGGCCCGACGAGCAGACGCCGCCGCACGCCGCGAGCAGCTCGCCGACGAGGCCCTCGACGGCGCCCTCGGGCAAGTCGCCCGCACGGCCGCGGCCGAGTCGGCGCGCGATGCCCGCGATCACGCCACCGCCGCCCGCGCCCTCACCGAAGTACACGCCCGCGTCGCCGAGCTCGCCCGCCACAGCAGCAACGGGAGCAGCGGCGGCGCGATGCTCGACCGCCTCGCCGATGTCCTGATCGGGCCGGCCGGAGGTGACCGCGAGGGGGTGTAGTGACCGCCCCTCTCCCCCTCTCCGCGAAGCAAGTCGACTCGATCCGAGGCGCCACCCGGCGTATCAACCTCTGGCACGGCAGTGTCAGGTCCGGGAAGACGATTGCCTCGCTCGTCTGCTTCCTCCTCATGGTCCGCCGCGCCCCCGCGTCGGGCCTGATCGTCATCTGCGGCAGGTCGCTCCAGACCATCGAGCGGAACTGTCTCGACGTCCTCGCCGACCCGACGCTGTTCGGCGAGGTCGCCGCCGAGGTCCACCACACCCGCGGCGCCACCACCGCCGTGATTCTGGGGCGCGTCGTACACCTCGTCGGCGCCTCGGACGCGCGCGCCGAGGGACGCCTGCGCGGTATGACCGCCTCGCTCGCCTACTGCGACGAGGTCACGCTGCTGCCGGCCCCGTTCTTCCGGCAGCTCCTTGCCCGCCTGTCGGCGCCCGGGGCGAAGCTGATCGGGACCACGAACCCCGACAGCCCCCGGCATTGGCTGCGTACCGACTACCTCGACCGCGCCGGCGAGCTCGACCTCGCCGCCTTTCACTTCCGCCTCGCCGACAACCCGAGCCTTTCCGAGGCGTACGTCGCCGCGCTCGCCGCCGAGTTCACCGGCCTTTGGCGCCGCCGCATGATCCTGGGCGAGTGGGTCGTCGCCGAGGGCGCGATCTACGACGCTTACGACGAGGCGCAGCACGTCGTCGACGAGCTGCCCACGATGCGCCGCCATTGGGTCGGCATCGACTACGGCACCGCGAATCCTTTCTCGGCCGTCCTGCTCGGCCTCGGCGACGACGACCGGCTGTACGTGGTGAGCGAGTGGCGCCACGACTCCCGCATCGCACACCGCCAGATGACCGACGCGCAGTACAGCCGTTCCGTCCGCAAGTGGCTCGCCGAGATGGACGTCGTCCCCGAGTGGACGTTCATCGACCCGAGCGCCGCGAGCTACTCCACACAGCTATGGGCTGACGGACACCCCGGCGTGACCCGCGCAGTGAACGACGTGATCGACGGCATCCGGTCCGTATCGGTCGCCCTCGCGTCCGACGTGCTGCGCATCCATCGCTCATGCGCGGGGCTGCTCGGCGAGCTGCCCAACTACGTGTGGTCGGAAGAGGCCGCAGCCCACGGTGAAGACAAGCCAGTGAAGAAGGACGATCACTCGGCCGACGCGCTGCGCTACGTGATCCATTCGACGGCGCACGAGTGGCGTCCCCTGCTGGCCCAAGCCGCATAACCCGACCAACCACGGCGCCCGCTGCCCGAGTTGGCACGGGGGCTTTGCCATGCCCGAGGGGGGCCACTTTGCCTAGCTACTGGACCGACCGATTTCTCGCACAGGTCACCGACACCCCGGCCGGCTGCTGGCAGTGGACCGGCTACCTCACGCCCAACGGATACGCCCGCTTCCGCATCGGCGGCGAGCAGCAGTACGCACACCGCGCCGCGTACGAGGCCCTCGTCGAGCCGATACCCGACGGGCTCGTGATCGACCACCTGTGCCGCAACCGGGGGTGCGTCAACCCCGCCCACCTGGAACCGGTCACGCAGCGGGTCAACGTCCTGAGGGGCGAGTCGCACGTCGCCGCCCGCGCCCGACAGACCGAGTGCATCCACGGCCACCCGTTCGACGAGGCCAACACCTACCGAGCAAGCAACGGCACCCGCAAGTGCCGCACCTGCCGCACGGCCGCGCGCACCCGCGCCCGCGCCCGGAAGAAACCGGGGGTGAGTTGTGCCGCTGCCTGACAACAACGCCCCTTGGCCCCCGCCGCACCTCGCGAAGACCCTCGCCGAGATGCGCGTCGACGACGCTTGGTACTCCGGCGACGCCGCGAAGCTGACCGCCGTATACGCCAACAACCCGACCCGGAAGAACGGTACTTCCCGCCTGTGGGGGCGCCGCCGCGCGCCGCAGCCCGGCAAGCGCGACGCCCGCCTGCACATCCCCCTCGCTGGCGACATCGCCACCGCTTCCGCTGATCTGCTGTTCAGTGAGCCGCCCGTCTTCACCGTGACGGACCGCGCGACGCAGGATCGGCTCGACGAGCTGACCGACGCCGACGGCATCGCGAACACACTGCTCGAAGGCGCCGAGGTCTCCGCCGCCCTCGGGGGCGTGTACCTGCGCATCACGTGGGATCACTCGCTCGTCGACCGGCCGCTGCTCACCACGGTGCACGCCGACTGTGCCGTGCCCGAGTTCTCGTTCGGCCTGCTGCGGGCCGTGACCTTCTGGCACGAGCTCGCCTCGGACGGCGCGAGCGTGCTCCGCCACCTGGAGCGGCACGAGCGCGGTCGCATCCTGCACGCGCTGTACCAAGGAACCGCCGACAACCTCGGCCGGCGCATACCGCTGACCGAGCACCCCGCGGTCGCACCGCTCGCCGAAGCGCTCGGCCCCGACGGCGAGTCGATCGAGACCGGCATCGACCGGTTGACCGCCGCCTACGTCCGCAACATCGGGCCCAACCGCAAGCACCGCGGCTCGGACCTCGGCCGCTCCGACTACGCCGCCCCGTTGTACGACTTGCTCGACGCGCTCGACACGACATGGACTTCGTGGATTCGCGACATCCGCCTCGCCCGCGCCCGCCTGATCATCCCCGACGCCTACCTGCGTGACCACGGCCCCGGCCGCGGCGCCTCGTTCGACGACGACCGGGAAATCTGGCAGCTCCTGAACATCCCGCCCACCGAGCAGGGCGGCATCACCTTGAGTCAGTTCGCGATCCGGGTCGAGGAGCACGAGAGGAGCGCCGAGGCCGCGACCCGGCAAGCCGCCCGGTCCGCCGGCTACGCCGCGCAGACCTTCGGCATCGACGACCAGGGCGCCGCGATCACCGCGACCGAGGTCAAGGCGAAGGAGCGTCGCAGCCTCACCACCCGAGGCAAGAAGATCAGGTATTGGTCACCGCCCCTCGGCGAGATGCTGCACGTCATGCTGCTGCTCGACCGGATCATGTTCGGCCGCGGCATCGTGCCCGAGCGTCCCCGGATCGCGTTCGGGGGCACCGTGAGCGAGGACCCGACCGCCCTCGGGCAGACCCTTTCCCTGTACCAGCAGGCGCAGGCCGTCAGCGTCGACACAAAGGTGCGGATGATCCACCCCGAGTGGGACGAGGACGCAGTGCAGGCCGAGGTCGGCCGCATCCTCACCGAGACCGGGCAGGCAGTGCCCGACCCCATGCAGACCGGCGAACTCCCGTAATTAGCTAGGCGCGTTTAATAGGCAGATTTGAAACGAGATTTTGCCGTTCTTTGCATTCTACCTCTACCTTGCTCGCTAGCTCGCTCGCAATACCCAAACCGCGATCAAGGCGAGCGTCTAGGACCTCGACGGATGGAACGTCATCCGCGTCGGATATCACTACGCTAAAAACTGGAACCTCCATCGGAGTCCTTCGATGTCGGTCAGACCATCCTCGCGCAGATACATCCAATCTGAAAAGTCCCGCGTCGTAGCTGATGTAAGGCGCAGTAACTATGGAGGCGACAACCTCGCCATAGAGATGGCCTCCTGATTCGTGATAGCTGAGGACCCACGTACGGCGCTCACCATCCCACCCGGCAATCGGCTTTTGCAATTCAGGGTGCCTCTCGACGATCCCCACCGTTGCTTCATTCAGCGCACGTTCCGCTGCCTCTATCAATTCATTTTCAGGCATCACAGATCTCCACAGGATTCAAGCGTGTGGTATGTGCTTCCTCTCGACAGAGGCAAGGGGACCGGGGAATAGAATTCAATCGCTCCACCAGGCCAGGGCTCGATACCCGCCCCTGATTTACCTGGACCCCATAGCTCTGTGATCTCTTTGGCCAAAACCGTTATGCAGAGATCTCGACCTGTACTGAGGCCCAAATTGTAAGGGGCAACACACGCTCCGTACGGCGATGGAGTTAGCCACACTCCCCGACCTAGAAGCCCGATCCTTTCATCTCTAATAATATCATGCAAGAACAACGTGAGCGTGTAGTGAAGTAGGTAAGGCCCGAAGATCGCAGCGACCGCTTCACCCGAGATGGAAGGGGCGCTTTGCTTCCACAATTCACGAGCGGGTTGATTATTAATCTTTCCATTTCCCATACTCAAGCGCAGTAGGTCGATTTCTTTGGCGAGCGTGTCCGCACGGCTCATCGCATGACCTCCTAACTCTGCCATTTCGAGCCTACACCGCCCTACCGATTTCCTCTCGCCGAAGGCGAAGGTCTCTCTTTTCATGATCTCTTTCGGATGCGATCTTGTGAACGTCTAAACGCCGCGGCCGACATCGGGGGGTGGGGATGCCTATTCACCCGGGTCTCGTCGAGGACCTGTCCGCTGGCGTTCGAGACCTCTACGCGGACGCCGAGCAGCGACTGCTTGGCATCGTCGCCCGCCAGTTGGCCGACGGGTTCGAGGCCCCAGGGTGGGCAACCAACAAACTCAGGGACGTGCAGGCTCTGCGCCGCGGTGCGCAGGGTGTCGTCGACGCCCTCGCCGACGCGGTGCGGCTGGATGTGTTCGACGCCGTCGGCGAGGCGTACAACGTCGGCGCCCGATCCGGTCTCGCCGAGCTCGGGGCTCTGCACGACGACGACCTGTGCCGGATCGCCGAGACCACACCGAACACGCGCGCCGTCGATCGCCTCGCCGCCGAGACCGTTGATCTCGTCACAGCCACGCACCGTGGGATTCTCCGCGGCGTCGAGGACGGGTACCGGCAGGTGATCGCCGAGGTGTCTGCGACTCCCCTACTCGGCGTCGACACCCGCCGCCAAGCCACCCAAGCCGCGATGTCGCGGTTTGCCGATCGGGGTCTGCGGACGTTCGTCGACCGCGGCGGGCGCGCGTGGCAGATGACGAGCTATGCCGAGATGGCCGTACGGACCGCGACCGGGCGGGCCGCGGTCGAGGCGCACGGCGACAAGCTGCGCGCCGCCGGCCTCGACCTCGTGATCGTCAGCAACGCCCCGCACGAGTGCCCGCTCTGCAAGCCGTTCGAGGGCAAGGTGCTGTCGCTCGACGGACCGGGCGGCGCCCGCACGGTCGAGGTCGAGCACGCCGTTGAGGACGGGCGCACCGTCCGCGTAGAGATCGCGGGCAGCGTCGAGGAGGCGCGGCAGCGCGGTTTCCAACACCCCAATTGCCGACACTCCCTTTCCGCGTTCCTCCCCGGCGTGACCCGGGCCCCGGTCGAGCACTCCGAAGACCCCGACGGGTACGAGGCCACACAGCGGCAGCGCGCGATCGAGCGCGGCATTCGCCGTTGGAAGAACCGCGCCGCCGCAGCGACGACCCCCGAGGCACGTCGGGCGGCCGAGGCGCAGGTGCGGAAGTGGCAGGCCAAGCAGCGCGCCCACCTCGCCGATCACCCCGAACTCATCCGGCGCCGCGAGCGCGAGCAGCCCGGGGCGGGCAACCTCCCGAGCACGGCGCCGCGCCCGCCGCAGGACGCGTTCGAGGCCGCGCGCGTGCGCTCCGGTGACGAGCGCACCCTGCCCGAGATGACCGACGAGCAGTTCGGCGCCGCGATCCGCCCGGGGGTGCTCGATCAGCGGGACATCGACCGCATCCGCGGCGAGGCCGAGCGACGCGACGAGCAGGTGCTGCTCGACCGCATCCGCCCGAACGGCAAGCTCGCCGACAATCTCGCCGAGTTCTCCGATGACGAGCTCGCCGCCGTCGCCGTCCACCTGGGCGACGACGACATGCTGCGGGTCATGGGCGAGGTGGACCGGCGCGACATCGACGCCGCCATGCCCGGCATCCGCGGCGACCTCGTCGGCATGTCCGAGCGCGACCTCGCCACCCGCGCCCGCAACGTCGAGGGCGACCGGGCGGCGGTCGGCGCCGAGATCCATCGCCGCCGCTCACTCGCCGAGCTGTCCTCGGCCGGCCGCCTCTCCGGCGACCTCGCCGACCTCGGCGACGACCTGCTCGTGTGGGGCGTGCGCTACGCCTACCCCGAGGACGCCGAACGGATCGCCGCCGAAATCGACCGCCGGTACCCCGCCCCGCCCCCGCCCGCCCCCGCGGGCGCACGGGTCGCCGACACCCTCGCCGCCCGAGACGCCCTCGACGACGCCATGCACCCGATCAGCCTCGAAGATCCGCCGCCCGTGAACCCCGACGAGTGGGGGGCGTACGGCGCCAACGTCGAGCGCGGCCCGGACGGTACCGAGCACATGTCCGCCACCGAACGATGGGTGTACGAGCGCGAGCTCGAAGCCCGTTCGGCGCGCGGGGCGTACAGCCGCGCCGAGATACGCGAGATGTACCAGGAGCACATTTATGTGCAGTGGCTCGCCGCCGAGGACTACACCCGCGGAAACCTGCTCAACCGCAAGGCACGGGCCGCCGGCGTCGCCCCGGGGATGCTGTTCAAGGGCCCGGCACACGTCGCATACGCCCGCGCGAGCGAAGACCTGATCAGGTTTTGGGAAGACGTTTCGCCCCGGATCACGCTCGCCGAGTTCACCGAGCAGGTAACCGGCGTGAGGACCGGCGCCGGCGAAATCGCCCGCAACGCGCGCGAGGACCATCGCCGCAAGTTCTAGGGGGTGATCCGTTGGGATTCCGCGAGCAGGCGCTGCGCGCCCGCCGGGAGGGCGCCACCGCCGCACGCGCTGGCCGGCCACCAACCGACGCCCCGCGCTACCCCGACCCAAGGCTCAAGGCCGCGTGGCTCCGCGGCTATGTCGCTGCCGAACTATTTGCCGTCGGGCTCGAATTTCCAAGTGACATGGACTGAAATCGAGCCACTTTGCAGGCTCCCCCGCAGAGCCTGAATGATGTCGACAATGTCTTTCCCCCTTCCTATCGTTTGCACTCTCCACTGGCGCCCTTGATCACCGCTGATCCCTTTCACCCTGGCACCCCTCGTTCCAAGTTCCTTAAGCGCATTATTTAGATATATCTCGCCCTGAGTCAGTTCATGAAGCTCCGGTGCAGCGACGTAGATTTCAGCACTCCAGACACCCCCGAGCGGGTCACCTCCAGTGCACATAATTACCCCTTCGCGACAACCGTCCCCAGAATGATGGAGACCTCGACAAATAGGCAAGTGACGGCAGCTACGTACAAGACCTTAAACTTGTACACCTTGCGCCCATTCCCCTGGATGCGTTCAAAGAGCGCTCGCACTGAGGGTTCATCTATGGCACGCCTTCCCGCATTCCAGCGGTCAGCGTTAAGCATGTCCCTCAAGTCCGGCCCATAGAAAACAGTCACGGGCCACATTATGGCCATGACCAAAGTCAACTGAACTGTAACTACAGCCCAGAGCGCGATAGACACCGGCCAGGGAAACGCCGAAGCGGCATCTCTCCCCAGCAGCCCGACAGTCGATGCGAATGTCACGATGAACGCTGAAATGACAGATAGTCCGCTGGCCCTATTCCGCAGGTTTCCGATTGTTGCATTCTGTTCAGCGAGATACTTCATTGCCGTTTTCCAGGCCAGCTCAATATACTCGCGCGAGGGATCAACCGGAGCGGTCATCAGGCACCATCTTCAGGGGATTACGACTGCGCCCAACGGGACGGGAAATTACTAGCAACTCCATCACCTGTTTGAGCGACTAGGTCGCACACGACTATTTATGCTGACGCACGACGCCACGTGACATTTCAAGCATGCCTCTTGGCTCGGCGCGTCACCACTCGGGCCAGTCGTGCAGAGCGTCCCCGGCGCTCTGCACGAGGCCCTGAGTCGCCACAAAGGCCACTTACCCTTTTCTTCGGAGAATTGATCACGCATGCTCGAAACAAGTCTGCCGGTGCACCCGAGCACCGGACAGCGCGCCGTTTATCGCTCCCCCAAGACTGGTCGTCTGTTCTGGCCCGTCAAGGGCGGCTCGGGGGAGGGCGGCGACCCCGCCGGCCCGCCCCGTCCGCCGTCTGGTGACCCGAACCCCGCGCCGCCCGCACCGCCGGCCGCCGACCCCGCCGCCGAGCAGCAGCTCGCCGACGCCATCGCCCGCGCCGAGCAGGCCGCCGCTGAGCGCGACGAGCTGCGCGCCGCACTGGACGCCGTGACCCGCGCGCTCAACCCCAACGGTGGCGAGGTCGAGCAGGACCCCGCCGCCCTCACCGCCGCCGTCGCCGAACGCGACCGGCTGCTCACCGAGAACGCAACCGCTCTTCGTGGCGCCCGGGTTGAGCTCGCCGTCGCCCGCGCCGCTGCCGACCAGGGCGCACGCGGCGACCGCCTGCTCAACTCCCGCAGCTTCCTTACCTCGGTCGCCGATCTCGACCCCGCCGACGCCGGTTTCGACGATGCGCTCACCACCGCGATCAAAGTCGCGGTCGACGCCGACCCCGACCTCTACCGCACCGGACCCGCAGGGCCGCCCCGCGGCGGCGCCGAGTTCCACGGCGCCCCGGCCGACGAGCGCCGCCCCGCGTCCCTGCACGACGCCGTCGCCGCCCGCATGAGCGGTGCCTAACCCACAGGAGAACCGTTTTGCCTACCTCCCTTGCCGAGGCGCGCAACAACGCGCAGGACGACGTCGACGTGCAGGTGATCGACGAGTTCCGGAAGTCGAGCGACATCCTCGACCGCCTCACGTTCGACAACACCGTCTCGCCGACCGGCGGCGACACCCTCACCTACGGATACCGGCGACTGATCACGCAGCGGTCGGCCGACTTCCGCGCGCTGAACACCGAGTACACCCCGGCCGAGGTGCAGACGCAGCGGTACACGGTCGACCTCGTGCCGCTCGGCGGAAGCTTCCAGATCGACCGGGTGATCGCCCGCATCGGTCCGGCCGCCTCGGGCGCCGTCACCCTCAACATGCAGCAGCTCATCAAGGCGAGCCGCGCACGGTTCGCCGATGCCGTGATCAACGGAGACAAGGCCGTCGAGACGACCGGGTTCGATGGTCTCTCGAAGATCCTCACCGGCAGCTCGACCGAGTACCTGCCCCTGAACAACGGCGTCACGGCCGGTTTCGTCGACTGGACTGCGGTCAACGACAAGGCCGCGGCGCTCGCAGCGCAGACTCACATCGACAACTGGCTCTCATCCATGGATGACGCCCCGGATGTCATCTACGGCAACCGCAAGACCCTCAGTCTCTTCAAGCGGATCGCAGCATGGACAGACCAGATCGACAAGAGCACCGACGCGTTCGGCCGCCCGGTCACCGCATACAACGGAATCCCGCTCGTCGACCTCAAGTCGAAGGCCGGCAGCAACACCGACGTGATCAGTCTCGTGACCCGCGACCCGGACGGCGCCGGCGGGGGCGGCAACGTGACCGGCCTCGGCGACCTGTACGCCGTCCGGTACGGCCTCGATGGCTTCCACGGCGCATCGGTCGGGGGCGGCTCCCCGCTGGTGAACACCTGGCTCCCTGAGTTCGACCGGTCCGGCGCCGTCAAGACCGGTGAAGTCGAAATGGGCCCGGTTGCCCCCGTCCTCAAGGCGACCAAGGCCGCCGCCGTGTTCCGCAACATCAAGAGCGCGTGATGCCCATGTCTCCCGTGCGCATCACGGCCCCGGTCACCGACTTCACCGGCGAGGGGCCCGGCGGCGTCCAGTTCACCGAGGGCACCGCCACCACCAGTGATCCGGCCGTCATCGGCTACTGCCAAGGCGCCGGCTACGCAGTCGAGCCCCTCGGCGACGAACCGCCGGATACCGAGCAGAGCAGCGAGCAGGACGGCCCGGCCGACACCACGTCGACGGGCCGTTCTGCTCCCCACAGCAAGAGGGGGTGATCGTGGCCCGCCAGCCCTACGCGACTCCCGAGCAGCTCGCCGCATGGACCGGACAACCCGCCCCCGCCGACGCCGAGCGACTCCTCGCACGGGCCGGCGAGGACATCGACTCGGCCCTACTCACCGCGATCTACCCCGTCGACGAGGACGGCGACCCCCTCGACCCCGAGGTGCGCGCCGCCCTCGCCAACGCCACCTGTGCGCAGGTCGAGCACCAACTCGCCAGCGGCGACGACGGAACCGGCGCGGGCGGACAGTGGGACTCGGTCAGCATCGGCCCCGTGAGCTTGTCGGGGCGCAGCTCACGCACCGCGGCGGCCGGCGTCGAACTCGCTCCGCGCGCCGACCGGGCGCTGCGCCGCGCGGGTCTGACCCCGGGGCGGGTGATCGGATGGTGACCCGCGTCCCCGAGGTGCTGCTGCGCCACCGCATCCGGATCGAGCCCTACATCGGCGAGTCCGCATACGGCCCGCGCTACGGCGCCCTCGCCCCCGAGGTGCCCGCGCTCGTCTCCCCGTCCGTCCGCATGGTCCGTACCCCCGACGGACGCGAGGTCACCAGCAGCGCGCAGATCATCGCCGCCCCCGACATCGACTGTCCGCCCGGATCGCGCGTCACCCTGCACGACGGCCGCGTGACGACCGCGCTCTCGATCACCCGCCACACCGCCCCCGGCCTACCGGTCCCGGCCTGCTCGGAGGTGATGTGCGAATGAGCCGCGCCCGCCTGCGCTGGACCGGCGACGCTGCCACCGCCGCGATCAAGCAGGCCGCCACCCGCGGACTGCTGCTCAGCGCCGAACATGTCCTCACCGCCAGCAGGCAGCGCGTACCGATCGCCGAGGGCACCCTCGAACGGTCCGGCGCGACCTCGGTCGACGAGACCACCATGACGGCCGCCGTCAGCTACGACACCCCGTACGCGGCGCGCGTTCACGAGGACATGACCGCCCGGCACTCCCCCGGCCGAACTGCGAAGTATGTCGAGGCAGTTCTGCCCGAGACCGCGGGCGAGGTGCAGGCGCTCATCGCAGCGCAGATCCGGCGCGCGCTGCGATGACCTACACCGTCGACCTGCTCGACGGTCTCGCCCGCCTGCTGCACGAGCAGGGCGTCGGCATCTACCGCCCTGACGGTGTGTACGCCGCGGGCGAGACCGCGATCACGATCGCTGCTCTTCCCCCCGTCCCCGACCGCGTGATCTGCCTCGCCGCCTACCCGGTCACCGACTCCCCCGTGCTCACCGACACGACCACCGGGATTCAGGCGCGCACCCGCGCGGGGGCCGACCCCCGCGAGGTCGACGCCCTCGACGACCAGGTGCACGAGGTGCTGCACGGCAGCGGCCCGCACCGCTTCGGCGCCGTGCCGGTGCAGCTCGTCTTTCGCGTCTCGGCCGCCCCGATCGGAGCGGACTCGGCCGGCCGCTGGGAGCGGTCCGCGAACTACTACGCCCGCGCCCATCGGGCGCACCCCCACCTCGAATAAGGAGGCGCCCACTTGAGTACCCCGACGCCCCCGGCCGAGACCGTAACCGCGCTCGCCCGCCGGTACCGCCTTGAGCTGGACATGGGCACGACGCCCGGAACCCCGATATGGACGCTCGTCCCCGGGGTCACAGAGTTCACGCCGAAGATCGAACCGACGCAGCAGGAGGTGACGACCTACGACGCCGAGGGGTGGAGTGAGCAGGCTGTGACCATGCTCGCGTGGTCGATCGAGACGACGATCGCGCACCGCGCCCACCCCACGACCGGCATTTTCAACGCCGCGCAGGAAGCGCTGCGCCGCGCGTCGCGCTCGTTCGGCGCCAAGTCCTATGTCCGCGTGCGGTACTACGACCGCAACGGCGCCCCGGACGCGCAGGAAGGTTCCGCCCTCGTCACGTGGGAGCCGGACGGCGGGGGCCCCGACGAGGTCGACACGATCAAGGTCACGCTTACCGGGTCCGGTCCGCTCGTCGAGATCACCAACCCCGCGGCCGGTGGCGGAACGTTCGCCAAGAGCGGGGGTGACAGCTAGTGGCGTTCGAGGAACTCGGCGAACTGCTCGACGAGTCGATCGAGCTGCCCGTCGCTGGCCGCCTCTACACCGTGCCCGCGCCGTCGGCCGAGATCGGCCTGCGGACACAGGCGCTCATCCACGCCGCCGCGGTCGCCGCCGATGGTGGACGCGCCGACGAGCAGGTGCTCGGCGACGCCGCCGAGCGCGACCTCTACCGCGACGTACTCGGGCCCGCCCACGACGAGATGATCGCCGACGGCGTGAAGTGGCCAACCCTCAAACATTCGGCGATCACCGCCATGGTGTGGATCGCGCAGGACAAGGCCGCGGCCGAGCGCTATTGGACCGCGGCCGGCGACCCTTCTCGACTGGCCCCGAACCGGGCGGCCCGCCGCAGCCAGTCGGGTGCGGCGAGCTCGACCCCGTCTCGGGGCTCTACGAGTGGTACGAGTACCCGCCCGGCGCCCGCCTGCGGCGCGGGCAAGAAGGGCCGCAAGCGTCACTGACGTGGGCGGCGATCCTCGCCGAGTGGCCGCTCGTCGAGGCTGATCTGCACGAGGTCTACGGCATCGACGTAGGCGACCCCGGGCTGCTGCAAGCCCGTTCCTGGCGATGGCTGCGCGTGCGCATCCTCGCCCTTCTCTCGGCCGAGTCTCGCCTCGCCCGGGTGCTCACACCTCCGCCCGACTCCTCCCCCGCGGGAGGTGCACCCGCCAGGAGGTGACCACCCGTGGCCCTCATGGTGGGCGAGCTCGCCGCAACGATCACGATCGACGACTCCGGCGCAGATGCCGGAATGGCCCGTGCCCGCGCCGCGGTACAGGCGGGCGGCGATCAGATCGCCGCCGCCGCGGATCAGGCCGGGCAGGAAGCGGGCGATGCCCTCGGCGACGGTCTCGCCGAGGGCGCCGCCGACGGTGGCGAGCGCGCGGCCGGCGGCATGGGAACGGCGCTGAAAGGTTTCGCCGCCGCGGCAGTGGGCGGCGCGATCGGTACCGCGCTCATGGGCGGCATCGCCGAAGCCATGGACCGGGGCAAGGTCGCCGGCAAACTCCAGGCACAGTTGGGCGCTTCGGGCCCGGTGGCCAAGGAGTACGGCGCGGTTGCCGGACAGCTCTACTCGGGCGCGATCGTCGAGTCGGTCGCCGACGGCGCCGAAATCCTGAAGGGGATCGCGCAGCAGGGTCTGTTGCCGCCCGAGGCGACGCAGGGCCAGATCAAGACCATGGCGACGCAGGTCGCCGATACGGCCTCGGTCCTGGGCGAGGACGTCGGGAAGGTCTCGCGCGCGGTCGGCGTGATGCTGAAATCCGGCATCGCGAAGAACGCCGAAGAGGCGATGGACGTCCTTGTAAAGGGCAGCCAGAACGGAACGAACGCGGCCGAGGATCTCCTCGACACCTTCAGTGAATACCCCACGCAGTTCCGCGACTTGGGGCTCGACGCACAGACCGCGATGGGCCTTATGCAGCAGGGTCTGCAAGGGGGTGCCCGAGACGCCGATACCGTCGCGGATACCCTGAAGGAATTCGCGATTCGCTCAAAGGACATGAGTAAGACGTCCATTGACGCTTTCACGTCGATCGGACTCAACGCCGACAAGATGGCGGCGACGTTCACCAAGGGTGGACCGGAAGCATCGAAAGCCCTCGGGGAAGTGCTTACCCGAATCAAGGCAATCAAGGACCCTGCCGAGCGGAATGCGACCGCGGTCGCCCTTTTCGGAACCAAGGCCGAGGATCTACAGCAGGCCCTTTTCAAGCTCGACCCGAAAACCGCTGTGGCCGCTCTCGGCAACGTCAAGGGCGCGACAGACGCAGCGGGCGACGCAATGCGCAACAATGCCGCGACCAAGTTCGAGGCATTCAAGCGGGCGGCGATAGACAAAGTCGTCACCGTCCTTGGAAACAACGTTGTACCCGCCCTCGAAAAGGCTGCCGACTGGATCGGCGAGGGTGGCCTCGGCGGCGCGCTGCGCGCGTCCGTCGGGTGGATCTCCGAGCATTCGACGGCACTCTCGATTGCCGCCGGCGTGATCACGCTCCTGATGCTGCCGACGCTCGTCGCGCTCGGCATCACTGCATGGACGACGACCACGGCCGTTGTCACCGGTTGGGCCACTCAGACCGCGGCCGGCGTAGCCGCTGCAGCCAGGTTTGTGCTGGTCAACTCCATGATGTTGGCGGGTTGGGTGGCGCAGGGCGTGAGCGCCGGCGCCGCCGCCCTGCGGGTGGTCGGGGCATGGGTTCTCATGGGCACACAGTCCCTGATTCAGGGCGCCCGGATGGCTGCTGCCTGGCTTCTCGCCATGGGCCCGGTAGGGCTCATCATCGCCGCCGTAGTCGGCATCGTCGCGCTAGTCGTCGCCAACTGGGACACAATCGTTTCGGCGACATCGGCCGCTTGGGATTGGGTGTGGGACAAGATCAAGTGGGCCGGTCAGGCGATCCTCGATTTCTTCCTGAACTGGACGCTCGTCGGCCTGATTATCAAGCACTGGGATTCCATCAAGAGCGGGACCGTATCCGCATGGAATGCAACCGTCGAATGGGTGCGCGGTATCCCGGGCCGGATCGTCGACTTCTTCCTGAACTGGACGCTCGTCGGGCTGATCATCAAGCATTGGGATTCGATCAAGTCAGGCACCGTGCGCAAGGCCGGGGAAATGCTGGATTGGGTCCGGGGCCTGCCGGGAATGATCGCGGGCTACTTCGGCAATTTCGGCTCGATGCTCTACGACAGCGGCCGTGATCTGATCTACGGGCTGTGGAACGGCATCAGGGGCATGGGTAGTTGGCTGCGTTCAACCCTCATGTCTTGGGCCAAGAATTTGATTCCGGGGCCGATCGCAAAGGCACTCGGAATCCATTCTCCGTCGCGTCTCATGCGAGACAAGATCGGCAAGTTCATTCCGGCGGGCATCGTCGAGGGCATCAAAGCGGGCGCCCCCGCGATCGACCGCACCATGCGCAGCCTCGTCTCGGTACCCTCCGGACCGCAGTTCGCCACCGCCGGCGCCCCCACCAACAGCGGCAGTGCGGGCGGGGGTTGGGGCGGCCCGGCAGTCCATATCGAGAACTGGAACGCCGGTACGGCGACCGCGGATCAGACCGCGACGGCGCTCGCCTGGCACGCCAAGGGCAGGGGGTGACCGATGGCCGCGGGTGATCGCGTCACCGCCCCCGGGCACGTCCAGTTCGGCGAGCTGCTGCTCGGCCCCTACACCGCCTACCGGTGGAAGAACCTCACCGGGTGGGAGGACTCCCCCGGCGTCGACTCGGGCACCGTCCCCCGGTCTGACGCTCACGGCGCCTACCCCGGACGGCTGCTCGCACAGCCACGGACGATCACCCTCGACGACATCGTGATCCGTACCGAGCCTCGCCGGATGGGCACCGCCGTGCGCTCCCTGCGCGCGGCGACCGCGCTGCGCGAGGACGAGCAGCCGCTCGTCGTGATGCTCGACGACGAGCCGCCGCTGCTGTGCTTCGCGCGCTGCCTGCGCCGCTCGATCCCCGTCGGAGTAGGCGGGTACGCGATCGGCGTCGTGCAGGGGGCGGCGCTCCAGTTCGAGGCGACCGACCCCCGCCGGTACAGCCTGATCGAGCAGCAGGCCGAGACGCGCCTGCCGTCGTCTGGCCTGCCCTCACCGCTGCACGCGGTCAACGCGGGTGACGCGCCATCGCACCCCGTCATCACCGTCCGCGGCCCTCTTTCCCTGCCATCGCTGACCAACACGGGAACGGGTCAGGTGATCGAGTACGACATCGACCTCGGCGCCGCCGACACACTGCTCGTCGACACCGCCGCGGGCACGGTCACACTCAACGGCAACGCGAGTGCCCTAAACACGGCGACGGCCCGCTCGGCGCTGGAGCAGCTCTACACCCTGCCCCCGGGCCCGTCCTCTCTCCTCTTCCGCACAGCACCGGGCGCCGCCGACCCCAGAGCATCGGTATCGGTTCGGTGGCGCGCAGCGTACTGGTAGGCCAATCCGCGCCGTCCCACGAGGAGGTGATCACCTGCCCGCCCCGTCGTATCGCATCGTTCTCTGCGACCTGCGCACCGACCAGGTACGCGACGCTCTGCCCGTGAGCGACGTGTCGCTCGATGACTACCTTGGCAAGATCGGCACGGCCACCGTAACGATCCCCCTGCCGAATCGGCAGCTCGCCGCCCGTGCCCGCGCGGCCCTCGATCTCGGCCGTACCGCGATGTGGATCGAGCGGGGCCCTGACATCTGGTGGGGCGGTATCCCTTGGACAGCCAACATCACCAGCGACAGCAGGGGGAATCTCGGTCTGAAAGTTCAGGCTGGCGGTTGGGCGTCCTATCTGGATCACCGGGCCGTGTTCCACACGCAGCAGGCCACCGCTGTTGATCAGTTCGACATCGTGCGGGGCCTGATCGCCTACTCGGCGAACCTCGCCGGCGGCGACATCGGCATCGAGTACGACGCAGCGCAGATGTCCGGTATCCGCCGCGACCGCACTTATCGACGTTACGACCAACCCCGGATTCGCGAGCTGATCGACCAGCTCGGCAGCGTCGAGAACGGGTTCGAATGGCGCATCGCCAGTGTCCGAGACCCTGCAACCGGCCGGCGGATCAAGCAGCTACAACTCGGGTCCCCCGTGATCCACACCGGTCAGTCTGACATCGTCCTCGACCATCCCGGCCCGATCCTCTCCTACGACTGGCCCCTCGACGCGACCGTGCGCGCCAACTCCTGGCAGTCCCGCGGTGCGTCCGACAACAAGAACCAGACGGCCGAGTCCCTGCCGATCATGACCGAGCTGCTCGTCGACGAGGCACAGCTCGCGAGCGGGTGGCCACGACTGGACGGGACATCCGACTACACCACCGTTACCGACCGGGGCACCCTCGCCACCCACGCTCGCGCAGACCTCGCGGCCGCCACCGCCCCGCGCACGATTCCCGAGCTGACCCTCGCACTCGCTCAAGTCCCGCTCTCACCCGCGCTTCTCGGCGCGACCGTGCGTGTGCGCATCCGTGATCTGTGGTGGGCCGAGGGGCTCGACATGCGGTACCGGCTGGTGGGCGTCGCGATCAGTCCGCCCCTGCGCGGGCGACCCGAGACAGCAAAGCTCTACCTGGAGGCCGCCTAGTGGCAGCAATCCCCCTCGACCTGCTCGACCGCATCCGTGAACTTGAGCGGAAGGTGCGCGAGCTCACTGGTCGAGCCAACATCCGGCCGGCGCTCGACGAGATCACGCACGGGCACGTACGGATCGCCGAGGGCGGCACGCTCGACGTGTACGCACCCAACGGCGTCAACCTGTTCGGGGTGGGTGACTTCGGCCCAGAGTTCACTCACCCCGATGGCTCGCCACAGCAGGGCGTCGTCATGTCCCGTGAGGACGGATCGGTTGCCTTCTCGATTTGGGCGGACCGATCGGGCGACCTTGGCGGCGCCGGATCTCAGGCAATCAGCCTGTGGGACCGAGCGGGAAACATCGTGTTGAGCGATGAGACCACGACCGGATGGGGCGTGGGCACTCCATACCTGCCGCTCGCGCTGCATCCTGTCGGCCTCGACCCGATCGTGTCGAGCAGCGAATACACGAACCGATGGTTCGGCACCTTCCCCGCGCAACAGCCCGTCGCATCGATCCTCCTGGAGGTCGGGGCCGGTGGCGGCTCGACGGCGGACGTCACTGTGCAGTACCGCACCACCGATGAGACGGGGTTCACCGACATCGGAACCTACTCGGTCACGGCACCGCCGACCGTGGCCAAGTGGGACACCCGTTGGGTGACGTTCCCTCTCGACCGCGCGCAGTGGCTGCTGACCTGTTTCGTTCGCGTTCAGATCCGACAGCGGTCCGGCAGCAACGGGGTGACGGTCAACTTTCTGGGCGGCCATACCCGCCGAACCGTCTCCCGGGACGAGGTCCCCGATCCGCGTCCGTCACAGACCGTCGCCGCCCGCCGTTCGAGCGCGCCCACCGACCCCGGCCCACTCCACGGCATCGCAGACCCCACCCCCGCACCATCCACCGGCGCCACGACTTCCCCGTTCACGCAGTCTCCGCCGGCCGCAGCAGACCCCCCGCCCGAGGCACGCCCGGGGCTGCGCACCATCGACGACTAAGGAGGCTCGCCCTGCTGCCCCCGTCCATACCTACCGTGACCGTGCGCGCCCGATTCCTCGCCCCCGATGGCATTCCGCTGTCGGGGGCGCTCGTCTTCCGAGCCCCCGGCCAGCTCACCTTTTCGGCGGCCGACGTCATCCTCGGCGGCCCCGTGACCGTCCCCCTCGACGCGCAGGGCGCGATCGAGGTCACCCTGCCCGCCACCGACGCCCCCGACATGGACCCGAGTGGTTGGGCATACATCGTGACCGAGCAGCTCTCGGGAATCCCCGTGGGCCGCTCGTACAACGTCCTGTTGCCGCGGGCGCAGGCCGAGGTCGACCTCGCCGACATCGCCCCCACGGACCCGAGCAAGCCCAATTACGTCGGGGTCGTCGGACCGACCGGCCCGCAAGGGGCGGCCGGCGCCCCCGGCTCCCGGATCTACTCCGGCTCGGCGGCCCCGGGCGCTGCCCTCGGCCTCGACGGCGACGTGTACATGCGGTACGAGACAACGACCGTCCTCGGCGTCACCTCGACCACTGTCTCGACGTGGCAGCGGACCGGCGGCGCATGGGCGCAGCTCGGCGGCGATCTGCGGGGCGCGGCCTGGTACGTCAACACGGGCAGCACCCCGAGCGCAGGACTGCGCGCTGGCGACCTTTTGCTGCGCAGCGATACCGGCGACTTCTTCCAGCACTCCGGGACCGGGTGGGGAACAGCCAGGGGGAACCTGCGGGGCCCGGCCGGCCCGCAAGGATCACAGGGTTTACAGGGCCCCAAGGGCGACCCCGGAGCAGGCTCGGTCAACACCGTCAACGGCTCCCCGGGCCCCGACGTGACGATCAGCGTCAACGGCAAGTCCGGAACCGCGATCACCCTTGCGGCGGCCGACGTCGGCGCACAGCCGACCGGAACCGCCATTCTGCTCACCGGGACGCAGACCGTCGCCGGCGCCAAGACGTTCAGCACCGCGCCCTCGGCCTCGGCTGCCCCGACCGCCGATACCCACCTCACCCGCAAGAGCTACGTCGACGGGCTCGGCGGAGGATCGTGGCTCCCCTCCGACCTCGGGTTCGCAGGCTGGACGTTCGACCCTGCCCTGACCGGAAGCGGGCAGAACCTGCTCGCCGGATACGTCTACCTGTGCGGGATCAACCTGCGGACGGCGACCACGGTCAACGGCGTCGTCTTCTACTCGTGCGGGTACGGGGGTGGCGCCCTCAACGCGAACAGCTTCGCCGGCCTCTACACCGCCGCCGGGATCCGCGTCGGTGTCACCGCCGCGCTCTCCGGCATCTTCACCCCGAACGAAGGCGCGACCGTTGTCTGCCCGCTGACGGCGGCCTACTCGGCGCCCGCCGGGAACTACTGGGTCGCCATCGTCACCAACGGACAGACAGCGAGCCCCTACAACGGCCCCGTCCTGGCCCGGGGCGCCAACCTCGGCAGTTCCCCAGCAGGCGCCGCCGCCATGCCCGGCGGATTCCGCCGGGCGGCCCGCCTCACCGCGACCGGGCAGACCAGCCTGCCCGCCTCGTTCGCCCCCGCATCCGCCCTGACCTACGACGCAAACGCCCTATGGGCCGCAGTCAGCTAGCCATCAAAGGAGACACCGCAGATGACCATCACTTCCGCCGCCCTCAACTGCTCCCGCAACAGCGACCCGACCAAGATCGCCGCGTACGTCGAGCTGCGCGTGACCGACCGCGTCGGGCTCGACCCGTACGACGGGCTGACCGACGCCGAGCGCGAGTCCTTGCTCACCGCGGCACTCTCCGCCGCCGTCGCCGCGCTCCCTGCCCGCTTCGTGCAGGCATCCGGCGACTTGATCACCGAGACCGTGACCGAGGTCGCCCGCCGCTGAACCCCGCCCGCCCTGCCTCCACCCCGAGCCATCCGGCCCGGGGTTTTTTCATGCCCAAGGAGACCCGCTCTTGCAGTTCGTCACCCGCGCCCAGTGGGGCGCCCGCCCCTCCCGCTACGACCTCGCGTACATCGGCAGCACCCGAGGCGTGAAGATCCACTACGAGGGATCGCCGGTCCCCGCTTCCCTGGCTCGCCCCGAGAACCACGGGCAGTGCTCCGGCCGCGCCCGTGCGATTCAGGCGAGCCACCTCGCCAACCGGGAAGAGAACTACTCCGACATCGCGTACAACGCTCTCGTCTGCCCGCACGGTGCGGTGTTCGAGGGCCGCGGCGCCCACCGCAAGACCGGTGCGAACGGCACCTCGGCGCTGAACAGTGCCCACTACGCGGTTTGCGCCATGGTCGGCGACGAGGGACTCACCGAGCCGACCGACGTGCAGCTCAACGGACTTCGCGACGCGATCGAGTGGCTCTGCGAGGACGGAGACGCCGGCGACGAGATCCGCGGCCACCGCGACGGCTACGCGACCGAGTGCCCCGGCGGCCCGCTGTACGCATGGGTGCAGCGCGGCGCCCCGCGTCCTGGTGGCGGGGGTGGTACCCCGTCGCAGCAGTTCGAGCCGTTCCCCGGTGCCCAGTGGTTCCGCAGCGAGCCGCGATCGGCCGTCGTAACGGCCATGGGGCGCCGCCTCGTCGCCGAAGGCTGCTCCGCCTACCGGGAGGGCCCCGGTCCTCAGTGGACCGAGGCCGACCGGCAGAGCTACGCCCGGTGGCAGCGACACCTCGGCTACTCCGGCGCCGACGCCGACGGATGGCCCGGCCCGACGTCATGGGCAGCTCTCCGGGTCCCCAAGGTCTGACCCTCCCCCTACGCCCCGCCCGCGACCGCGGGCGGGACGCCCCTGTCTCCCACCCCGAAGAAAGAGGAACCGCCCATGACCGACGCGACCCGCCGCACCGTGCGCACCGTCGTGCAGACCGTGCTCGCCCTCGCCGCCGGCCTGCCCCTGATCATCGATGCCGCGGGCATCCCGCAGACTGCCGCCGGCGTCGGCCTCGCCCTCGCCGTCGCAGGTGGCGTAACTCGCGTCATGGCGCTGCCGGTGGTCGAGGCCCTGCTACCGCAGTGGCTGCGCGCCGCCCCGAGCGCCGACGCCGAGCTGCTCGCCCTCGACCGGAAGACCGGCGGGCGCCCGTGACCGACCCTTCCCCGTCCGACGTCGCCCTCGAACTGGAACGGCTGCGCGGCGTCGTCGAGGCGGGTTTCGCCCGCATCGACGGCTCGCTCGCGCTGCTCGTGCAGCGATCCGACCAAGTCGACAGGCAGCTCGCCGACCACGAGGCCCGCCTCGACGCGCTCGAAAAGACCCGGTGGCCGCTCCCAAGCGTCCTCGCCCTGGTCGCCGTGATCGGCCTCGCCCTCACCCTCTGGCAGACCGCCGCCCACTGAACGCAGTGCGCCCCCGCCCCAGCCTCGTGCCGGTGGCGGGGGCGCCCTTTTCGTTTTGGAGACAGGCGAGGGGGCCCTCGACGGTGCACTCGTCGAGGGCCCCTGCCGCGGCGTCACCGTGTGCGCGATCTACACGACCGCCGACACGGGAGGTGCTCCCCTTCCACGGCCGCCCGCCCCCGCGAGGGAGGCGCTATCCGGGCGGGCAGCGTGGACTGTGCCGCGCGGTTTGGCATGGCACCCGCGCGGCGCTGGTGCCGGAATCCTCGGGGCGGGCGGCGCCCCGTACCCCGGGGCGGGTGGCGCCGCGACCATCGGAGCGGGCGGCGCCGCGACCATCGGGGCCGGTGGCGCCTCGACCGTCGGAGCGGGCGGCGCCTCGACGAATACGACGACAGGCTCTTTCCAGCAGTAGCAGCGATACCGCATTCCGGGGCGGTCCGGCGCCGGCGTGACTGCCCGCTTCGCGCTCGGCAATGAGGCCCACACCGCCATGAGGGCAAGCAGAGCGAGGCTTACGCCGATCGAGATCGCGCCGACGAGCACGGGACCGAGGTTCATTCGGCCGCCTCGCTCACTGCGCCGCGGTCGCAGACGAACAGACCGAGCAGCTCGGCTAGTTCGAAGGCAAGTCCGCGGGCATCGCCCTCGGGCACCTCGCAGATCGGGGTGCGATTGCGGTCGAGCAGCCATACGGCACGCGGCGCGCCAGCGACGGAGGGACGGTATACGGCCCCGATGTTCGGTTCGCTCTTCACGCCGCCCCCTGGTAGCCGATGCTGAACCCGAAACGCTTCGCGCCAGCGCTGTTGGTGGCAACGTCCCACCGATCAGCCACCCTCGATACGAGAAACAGCCCTCGGCCGTTCTCTTCTCGCCAGGGCGGGGCGGTCCGCGGCACCCTGGGCAGCCACTCGGGGCGGTCATCGTTCACCCACACGGTGAAGCAGTCCGAGGAAAGCGACACGTCGACCGTGATCAGGTTGGTGCGTGTGTGGAGGTAGGCGTTTGTGACCACCTCGGACACGCACAACTTCGCCTGTTCGACGATGTCCTCGTGCCCAAACGCAGTGAGCAGTACGGCCACGAGCTCACGGACGATCTTCGGTGTCGTCGCGGCTCGGGGGGCGGCCAGTCTGTAGCTAACGCCCAGCTCGGGCGGGGGCACGGAGGGTAAAGCGCTAGTCGTCATTTCGTCGTCTCCCAACGCGGTCGGGGCGCGTAAGGGCAACGGTCCGTGTCCCTGGCCACCATCCCCGGGGCACCCTCAACGGGCGTACAGGTGGCTGCACTTCGGACCGCCACACGCAGTGAGGCGCCACCTCGAAGCTAGGGCACAACATAGGGACGGCGCAACAGTGGGACGGCCGTCGCATCAAGACGGGTGGACCGGGATGCCGTCGGGACGGCACACTCATACGCGGAAGAGAGGGAGGGGCCATGCCGCCAAGGAGTTACCCAACCGCCCGACAGAAGAGGTTGGGCGCCGAGCTGCGCAAACTGCGCGAGCGAGCCGGCATGAACGGAGCCACTGCCGCCGCCTTCCTGGGCGGAGAGCGCGCCCAGATCAGCCATATCGAATCCGGCCGATACGGCGTGAGCGACGAACGCGTTCGCCGACTCGCAGCGCACTACGCAGCCACGGACCGTCACCTTATCGATGCGCTCGCGAGAATGGCAGAGGAGCGCTCCAAAGGCTGGTGGGACGACTACCGCGGAATACTCTCTCCAGGGTTCTTGGACGTCTCCGAACTCGAATTCTACGCGACATACATCCGTGTCATTCAGATGCTTCACGTCCCTGGCCAATTCCAGACGGAAGCGTACGCGCGAGGTCTCATTCGCAGCGGCGTTTCTGACCTTGCGGCAAGCGAAGTGAGCACTCGCGTAGAGCACCGGATGCGACGCCGCATCGTCTTCGACCGGCCCAACCCCACCCCGTTCGAAGCGTTCATTCACGAGGCGGCCCTACGTATGCGGTACTGCGACGCCGCGACCATGCGCGAACAGCTCGAATTTCTCTGCGAAGCCGCAGAGTGGAAATCTGTGACTATCCGCGTCATTCCTTTCGATCGCCAGATTACCGGATCAGTACATTCTGTACTCTACGCAGGAGCCGATATCCCGGCGCTCGACACAGTCCAGATTGACAGCGCTTTCGATAGCGGATTTCTGGACGCAGAACCTCAGCTCACCAGGTACCGAGAGTTGCTCGAATCAATCGAGTCAATCTCACTCGGGCCTGAGGAGTCGAGTAAATTCATTCACCGCATCGCTCAGGAAATGTGAGTCAAGGCGCATGACCGACCCAATCAACTGGCAGAAGAGCTCGTTCTCGGGAGCCGATGACAATCAGAGCTGCGTCGAGCTGGCCCCTGTCGCCGGCGGGATCGCGATGCGGGAGAGCGACGATCCGAACGTGATCGTCACGACGTCCGTCGAGAAGCTCCGCGCGTTCATCCTCGGCGTGAAGGCAGGGGAGTTCGACCACCTGATCTGACGAGTTTCGACGGCCAGCGCCCCTCACCGACACAGGTGAGGGGCGCTTGGCATATGCCGGTGCAACTTTGGGACGGCGCACCATTGCGACGCGCGTCCCAATGGCGCTACGGTCCCGATGTTGCACCGGTGACTGCATGTGCGCCATCGGTGACAACTCTCCCTTGCCGTGCGCCGGTTAGGGAGCGTTGGACGGGCCCTCTATCGCCCCGCTGCTCCGCGGCGCTAGGGGGGTCCCATCGCTGCGGAGGAGGCAAGCCGTGTTCGCTCAACTCGCAAGACCGGAACGGCAGACCGCTCTCGTGCTCGCCGCCGAACGCGGCTATTGGTGCGAGGCCCTGCTGCACCACTCCGACGCGGATCTGCCTCCCGACCCGCGGTCGTTGAGCCTGCTGCCCGATCCGATGTCCGCGATACGCCTGCTGCGCCTACAGCTACGGCAGAACGCACCGTTCGGCCTCGACATCAACGAACTCGCCCGAGCCGCGGCGTGGTTGGAAGACGGATGGGTGCACGCCATCGGCGCCCTTGCGCGGAATGAGCCGTGCGGTTTCAGGGTGAAACTCCCGCAGGGCGAGTACCTCGAATGGGTCATACGCCCCGTGAACGTGTACGTCGCCACGCCGACCGAGTCCCCCCAACAGCACCCCACCGCACGTAGGGAATTACGCCGTTGAGCACCACCCTCGTAACTGATCACCCGGCGTGGGTGATGCCCCAGGGCCTCAACGGGGAAGCGCTGCGAGTCGTCGAGTACAAGGGTGTTCCCTGGCTCGCCCACTGGCAGGGCGTCGGCCTCGTACTGCGCCCCCTCGGGACTGATGACGCCGAGGCCCCCACGATCACGTACACATCCGCGATCATGCTTCCCCGCCAACGCGAGCAGGACCGCCTCGCGCACGCCCTCGCGCAGCTCGGCACAGTCGCCCGACTCACCACGCCGGACCTGTGGGACTCGATCACCTCGGCGATCTTCCATCACTTCGGACGAGCCAGGCAGGGCGCTGCCCTCTACCGCAGGTGGTGCGCGACGTTCGGCCGCTCGCACGACACGTTCGCCGGCCCCCTGGCCATGCCCCCCACAGCCGCCACGGTCCTACATCTCAGCGACGAGGGGTTCGACGCGATCCGTCTCCGGTTCTACAAGCCGCTATTGCGAGCAGCAGCTCGGGCGTACGTCGACAATGCCGAGGAGTGGCAGGCCCTCGAACCCGACCGCCTGTTCAAGGCGCTATGCGAGGTGCGCCGGCTCGGCGAGTGGACGGCCGCCGCGGCTGTCGCCGACTACACCGGCGATTTCTCCCTGTACCCCCACGCCGACCGCGCGCTACGTACCCGAGCCCTCCGTGCACAGCCTGATCTCGACCTGCCCAAGGACGACGCCGCATTCGTCGCCCTCTGGCGCTCATGGGCGCCGGACCGCGTCGAGCTGCACACCCTGACCCTGTTCACTCTCACGTGGGGGGCCCATGCCGTTACCTACTCATGAACTGATCGTCGCCACGTTCCTCGATCAGTTCCTCGTCTTACGCCCAGGGGACGCGAGAGGCGTCAAGATCAAGGGGCACCACTACCTCGAACTGCGCCAGAGCGCCGAGGACAACAGCCCGATCCCCACATGGCTGCACACCGCCGCGCGTAGGCAGTGGGGCCTCGACCTCGACGGAAAGCTGTCGAGCAGCGCCCTACTCGTGCGCGACTACTCCCCCCACGGGCACGGCCGCGCCTCGTACGAGGTCAACAACGGATGCAACTGGGCGTGTCCTCACTGCATCTACGGCGACAAGAGGCACGAGGGTCTGCCCTGGGAGCCGCGGCAGAAGCTGCTGCACATCCTGCGCGACGCGGGCGTGCTGTGGATCGAGCTCGGCGGCGGCGAGTGCACCATCGACCGCCACTTTCCCGAGACATACGAGCTCGCCTACGACCTCGGCATGATGGTGGAGATCCTCACCAACGGCTCGACCCTGTTCCGGCCGCACATGCTCGACCTGCTCACCACTCGTCGCCCGTACCGCATCACCATGAGCGTCTACGGGGCCACCGAAGCAACGTTCGACGGATTCACCCGGCGCCGCGGCGCGTTCAAGAAGTTCATGCGGGGACTGTTCGCAGCGCGCGAGGCTGGTCTGCCGCTGTCCCTCAGCGTGGTCATCACGCAGGAGAACGCGCACGAGGCCCCCGCCATGCGCCGACTCGCCGCTCAGTACGCGCCCCGCGTCCGCGAGTACAGCCACATGTCGCCGAGCTTCGCCGGCGACGTCGAGCCCCTCGCGCAGCAGGCCCCCGAATACCTGCACGCCCGTACCCCCTTCACCGGATGCGACGCCGGCCACACGTCCTTGAACGTGTCCCCGTTCGGCATGGCGAGCGTCTGCAAAATCTCCCGCGACCAGACGATTCCGCTCCTGCGGGACGGGGTCGCGGGTCTGTCCCGGCTCGGAGGCATCGCCGACCAAGCACTACAGCGTCAGGGCGGCTGCACCGGGTGCAGCCTCCAAAAGAGCTGCACCACCTGTATGCCGCTCGTGAAGCTGTACCGCAAGGCCGGCTCGTCTCTGGACCGCTACTGCCAACACGCCTGAAAGGAGGTGAACCCATGAGCATTGCTGTCGCCGTACAGATCACCACGCGGCCGGCCATCGACGAGGAGATCGAATTCGTCGCCGACCTCGACGCCGTCGCCGGTAACGAGGTGATGCGCGGCTGCGGGGAAGACAACCCGTACTAGGCCGCCACACCACACCGGGGCCGCCCGCACTGCGCGGGCGGCCCCGGCACCGTTTCAGTCCTACACTCCCGCCGTGGTGACCATGAGAATGCATTGGGAAGACCTACCGACCGCCACCCGCGACGCTGTCGCCGCCCGCACCGGGCCGATCTATGCGGCCTCGACCGCCGACAGCGGACTGAACAGCGAGATCGCCGCCACCCTCGACACCCGCGCCGGCCGCATCTTCGTCAAGGGGCTGCGCCGCGATCACCCTCGCGTGTGGACACAGAAGCGCGAAGCCACCATTAATCCGTACGTCGCCCCACTCGCGCCCCGCCTGCTCTGGACCATCGAAGTCGACGAGTGGAACCTGCTCGGGTTCGAGCACCTCGACGGCCGCCCCGCCGACTACCGCCCCGGAACGAACGACCTCCCACTCGTCGCCGAGGCGATCATCACCCTCTCCACCGTGCGCGCCCCCGCCGACGTCGAGCTCAAGCAGATCGAGCAGCGGCTCGCGGGCTACGTCGACGACCCCGACGACGCCGCGCTGCTGCGGGGCGACACACTGCTGCATACCGACTGGACACCCGACAATGTCCTGATCGTCAACGACACCGCCCGCGTCATTGACTGGGCTTGGCCCACCCGCGGCGCCGCATGGATCGACGCAGCCTGTTGGGTCGTCTGGCTCGTGTCCGCCGGCCACACGCCCGCAGACGCCGAGCTGTGGGCAGCCAAGACCCCCGCATGGGCCACAGCGCCCGCCCGCGCGCTCGACGTCTTCGCCTCGGCGCAGAAGCGCCTATGGGCCAGCATCGCGGCCGACGCGCCCGAGGTCGCATGGAAACAAGCCCTCGCCGCAGCCGCGGAGCAGTGGTCCAGCTACCGCCGACAGTGACAGGGGAAGCCAGAAACGGCACCTGGACGCAGCCGCCGGCAGCCGCCTCGCGGAGGCGGCGGCCGGCTGCTGCTCACTCGGCGGTATCGGGCCGTGGTTCCGCCACTACGCCGAGGTGCCGGTGCAAGTCGTAGCGTGACACCTTGTATGCGCGCCCATGGCGCAGGACCCGCACCGGATACCGGTCGGTCCGCGCGAGGTGATACCCGGTCGTCCGGCCGAGGTGCAGCGCCCTATTAGCGGTCTCCAGCGGAACAGCGACGGGAAGCGTCATCAACTCGTCGTGTGTCATCCCCTGCTCAGTGCTGCTCATCATCTGCCCCCTGTGACATCGGTGTGCACGCCGGCCGCTTGATGCCGAGTAGTGCGAGATCAGCAACGTACCGATCAACACTGGCGTATTGCAATCGACAACGCTAGGTTTGCAATATGCACAGCCACCAGACGACGGGCGACCTGATCGCCGAGCAGATCCGCCGGCACCGAGAACGACTCGGCATGAACCGCCACGACCTCGCCGCCGAGTGCGCGAGGCTTGGGCGCCCCGATCTCACCTTTGCGGTGCTCACCACCATCGAGACCGGCCGCACGGGTAAGGACGGAAAGAAGGTCCGTCGCCCCGTGGCCGTCGACGAGCTACTCGTGCTCGGTCTCGCCCTCGCCGTGCCCCCGCTGCTGCTGATGCTTCCGCTCGGGAGCGAGCAGGCAGTGCCCACCGTGCCGAACCGCGATCCTCGCGACCCGTACACCGTGTGGCGCTGGTGGACCGGTGAGGAGACACCGACGCTCGGCGGCCCGATCGACGGCCGCTACATCGCCGAGTCGCAACCCATCGGCGAGAACGGGCCGAAATGGGCCGCGGCTTGGGCGTCAGCGGCCTATCCGGCGTCCATGTACCCCGAGTTCGAGCGCCGGCGCGACGCGGTCCACCGGGCCTACCTACGCGCCGAGACCGCGCACGACAAGCGCAAGACCGACAAGGAGGGACACGTATCCGCACAGACCGACTACCTGCACCGCCTCGAAGAACTCGCCCGGCACATCAACGACATGACCCTCGCCGGCCTACAGATCCCCCAGCTGCGGCCGGACCTGATCGAGGACATGAAGGGGCTCGACATGCTCGACGACCCCGACCACATCCAAACGAGAGGTGATGAATGACCGCCACAATCACAAAGCGCTGCGGGTGCCGCGACCCGCAGACCGACAAGCAGCTCGGCGCTTCCTGCAAGAAGCTCACTCAGCGCACCCACGGCGTGTGGAAGCTGGTTCACCCGTTGCCGCCCCGCGAGGACGAGAGCCGTCGCCGGTTCTTCCGCAGCGGCTACGAGACCAAGGCAAAGGCGCAGACCGACGCGAACGCCCTCGCCGCCCTGCTCGACATCGCCGACAGGAGGTCGGACCCCGACGGGCGCCGCCGCATCGCTGACCTGCTCGAAATGGTCTCGACGAGCGGAGAGAGCATCCCGGACTACGACGAGACGAAGCGCCGGTTCGCGACCGGGCAGTCACTCACTCAGCACATGACCGTCGCCGAGTGGCTCGACACGTGGCTCGCCGGTAAGAAGGCGCTCCGCAAGAGTGGTGAAACCCGGTATGAGGTCGACATCAGGTGCCACCTGAAACCGCGGATCGGGCACGTCCGCCTCGACAGGCTCACCGTGCAGCACCTCGACGAGATGTTCGCGGGCATCGCCGAGACCAATGCCGAGATTCACGACGCCAACTTGCAGCGCCGCGCCGCCCTCGACGAGCTGAAAACGATCCCGTGGAAGGGGATAGAGAACCGAGGCCGCCGGAAGTTCCTGAAAGCAGCCATTGAGGAGATGGGGCCCTTCCGCCGTATCACCGGCCCGTCGACACAGAAGCACATCCGCGACACGCTGCGGGCCGCGCTGAACACCGCCATCGCTCGCGGGGCGATCACCTTCAACCCCGCGTCGTACGTCGAGTTGACGGCGGCGAAGCGGCCGAAGGCGATGGTGTGGACTGATGAGCGGGTCGAGGCGTGGCTGCGGACCGGCGAGCGGCCCTCGGCGGTCATGGTGTGGACACCCGAGCAGGCCGGCGAATTCCTCGACTACCTCGCCGACACAGAGCACCGGCTGCTGCCCCTGTTCCATCTGATCACGTTCCGAGGTCTGCGGCGGGGCGAGGCGTGCGGCGTCCGGTGGGCCGACTACTCCATAGCGGCGCGCTCGATGACCATTGCGACGCAGCTCGTGCAGGACGGTTGGGAGGTCATCGAGAGCCTGCCGAAGACTGACAGCGGCGAGCGGGTGTTCTCGATCGACGAGTACACCGCCGAGGTGCTCGACGCCCACCAGACCAAGCAGGCGGCCGAGCGCTGCCAGTGGGGGCCGGCGTGGATCGAGTCGGGCCGGATGTTCACCCAGGAGGACGGCGAGCGGATTCACCCCGGGTGGCTGACCGACCAGTTCGAGCGGCTCGTCGAGCTCTCGGGTCTGCCGCCGATCCGCCTGCACGATCTGCGGCACGTCGCCGCCTCGCTCATGCTCGCCGCCGGAGTCGACGTCAAGATCGTGTCCGAGACCCTCGGGCACTCCGACTCCCGGATCACTCGGGACATCTATCAGTCGGTCATGCCGAAGGCCGCCGCCGAGGCCGCCGAGGCGACCGCCGCCATGGTCCCGCGCGGAGCAGCCCGATTGCCCAAGCAGAAGGCCGTCGAGGCAGTCAACGAGCAGGACGGCATCACGTCGGCATCACATGAGGGAGCGAAGATCATCGCGTTCCGCCCCCGATTGGTCGGGGCATAAGAAAAACCCCAGGTCACGGCGAGTGAGTCCTAGGGTTCTTCTAGAGCCGCCTTCGGGATTCGAACCCGAGACCTACGCATTACGAGTGCGTTGCTCTGGCCAACTGAGCTAAGGCGGCACCGCTGGTCAGACAAGTATTCCCTCGGAGGGGAGCTCTCATCAGCAGCGGCGCCAAGTCTACAGGCTCGAACGGGGTGCCCCGAACCACGCTGTGCGGGGGTGGGCGCCGGGGGCGCTAGCTGCACTTCTTGCCGGCCTTCGGCGGGGTTCCGTCGAGCAGGTACGTGTTGATCGCCGTGTCGATGCAGGAGCTGCCGCGCCCGTACGCCGTGTGCCCGTCGCCGTCGTACGTGAGCAGGACACCCGAGTCGAGCTGCTGCGCCAGCGCCTGGGCCCACTTGTACGGGGTCGCCGGGTCCCGGACGGTGCCGACCACCACGATCGGCGCAGCGCCCTTCGCCGCCAGGGCGCCGGCCGCGCCAGTGGCCTTGACCGGCCAGTACGCGCAGTTCAGCGAGGCCCAGGCAAGGCCGGCGCCGAAGACGGGTGAGGCCTTCTCGAAGGACGGCAGGGCCGCCTCGACCGCCTCCGGCCCGGCGAAGGCCGGCGGCTGGTCCAGGCAGTTGACGGCGGCGTTCGCGAACATCAGGTTCGCGTACTTGCCGTCCGGCTCGCGCTCGTAATAGCTGTCGGCGAGGCCGAGCAGGCCGGACCCGTCGCCGTTCATCGCAGACGCCAGCCCCTCGCGCAGCTGCGGCCATGCGCTCTCGTCGTACAGCGCGGCGATCACCCCGGTCGTGGCGAGGGACTCGCCGAGCGGGCGGTCGGGATCGCCGCTGGGCACGGGCTGCGCGTCGACCTTGCGGAAGAACTCCGTGAGCCGGTCGGCCGTCGACTCCGGGCTGCCCTTGCCGAGCGGGCAGTCGGGCTGCTTCGCGCAGTCCTTGGCGAAGGAGCGCAGGGCCGTCTCGAAGCCCCCGGTCTGGTCCCGGTTCAGTTCGAGCGCCGGACGGGAGGGGTCCATCGCGCCGTCCAGCACGAGCCGGCCGACCCGGCCGGGGAAGAGCTCCGCGTACGTCGCCCCGAGGAGGGTGCCGTACGAGGCCCCGACGTACGTCAGCTTCTCGTCGCCCAGCACCGCGCGGAGCAAGTCCATGTCCCGGGCGGCCTCGACGGTGGAGACGTGCGGCAGGATCCGCTGCGAGCGCGTCTGGCAGCCGGCGGCGAACTCCTTGAAGGCGGTCACCAGCTCGGCCCGCTCCTCCGCGTTGTCCGGCGTCTGGTCCACCTGCGTGAACTTGTCCATCTCCGGCCCGGTCAGGCACTGCACCGGGCTGCTGCGGTCCACCCCTCGCGGGTCGAAGGAGACCATGTCGTACCGGGCGCGGACGGGTGCCGGGTAGCCGATGCCCGCGTACGCCTGGAGGTACCCGATGCCGGAGCCGCCCGGTCCCCCCGGGTTGACCACGAGCGAGCCCAGCCGCTTGCCCGGGCCGGTGGCCTGGCGACGGGCCACGGCGATGTCGACGTCCTGGCCCGACTCCGGGTGCGCGTAGTCCAGCGGGGCCTTCATCGTGGCGCACTGGAACCCGGGGACGCCGCAGTCGCGCCAGCTCAGTTTCTGCTCGTAGTACGGGCGCAGCGCGGCCGAGACCGCGGCCGGTGCGGCCTGCTGCGGGGCGCGCCCGGAGGAGGACGCGGCGGCCCGCAGTCCCCCCGACCCGGCCGAGGTGCACCCGGAAAGCAGCAGCCCGGCAGCTGCGATCACGGTTCCGGTGGTGCGCAGCAGGCGAGTGGTGTCCATTCTCGGAGCCTACGTCCTGGCGGGCGCCCCGGCCGGGCGTGCGCACGCCGACCGGCTGCCCGCCGCCCGGGGGTGCGCCGTGCCCCCCACGGACCCGCCGTACCCGGCCCGACGCCGCCCGACCGCTCGTACGGGTGAAGCGCTCAGCCCGCGCGCAGCGACATCGTCATCGCCTCGACCGCGAGGAGCGGGGCCACGTTGCGGTCCAGGGCTTCGCGGCAGGCGATGATCGCCTCGATCCGGCGCAGCGTGCGCTCCGGTCCGGACGCGCGGGCGATCCGGTCGAGGTCGGCCCGTATCTCCTCGTTCGCGATGGCCACCGAAGAGCCGAGCTGGAGGGCCAGCACGTCCCGGTAGAAGCCGGTGAGGTCGGTCAGCGCCAGGTCGAGGGTGTCCCGCTGGGTACGGGTGCGGCGGCGCTTCTGCCGGTCTTCGAGCTCCTTCATCACTCCCGCCGTGCCGCGCGGCATCCGGCCGCCGGTGCCGGCCCCGGCGCCGAGCGCGGCCCGCAGATCCTCGGTCTCCTTGGTGTCGACCTCCTCCGCGACCTGCTTGGCGTCCTCCGCGGCGGCGTCGACGAGCTCCTGGGCGGCCTTGAGGCAGGCACCCACGTCGTCGATCCGGAGCGGGAGCCTCAGCACCGCGGCACGGCGGGCCCGGGCGGCCTCGTCCTGCGCGAGCCGGCGGGCTCGGCCGATGTGCCCCTGGGTGGCGCGCGCGGCGGCCGCGGCGACGGCGGGATCGATGCCGTCGCGCCGGACCAGGACGTCGGCGACCGCGGCGACGGGCGGGGTGCGCAGGGTCAGGTGGCGGCAGCGGGAGCGGATGGTGGGCAGCACGTCCTCCAGCGAGGGGGCGCACAGCAGCCACACGGTCCGCGGAGCGGGCTCCTCCACGGCCTTGAGGAGCACATTGCCCGCGCCTTCGGTCAGCCGGTCGGCGTCCTCCAGGACGATGACCTGCCAGCGGCCCACGGCCGGGGAGAGCTGCGCCCGGCGGACCAGGTCGCGGGTCTCCTTCACGCCGATGGACAGCAGATCGGTGCGGACGATCTCCACATCGGCGTGGGTGCCGACCAGGGTGGTGTGGCAGCCGTCGCAGAACCCGCAGCCCGGCTCGCCCCCGAGGGCGCGGTCGGGGCTGGTGCACTGGAGGGCGGCCGCGAAGGCCCGGGCGACGGTGGACCGTCCGGAGCCGGGCGGCCCGGTGAACAGCCAGGCGTGGGTCATCTTGGACGCGGCGGGCGGCGGCGACCCGGCGTCGACGGCGGTGACCAGGGCGTCGGCGTCACGGGCGGCGGCGGCCAGCTGCGCCTGCACCCGCTCCTGGCCCACCAGCTCGTCCCATACGGGCATCCCGCCCACCGCCTTTCACCGGCCGTCTTCCCTTGGCCGTCCGTGCCGCTCGTCCTGCTCGTGCCCGCCCCAGTGTGGCGTGCGCCACTGACAATCCCCGTCAGCCCGCAGCCCGTCAGCGGCCGCGGCGCGGACCGCCCTCTTCGTCCTCGTCGTCCCGGCGGGGGCCGAGCAGCTCGTCCGCCAGGGTCGGCAGATCGTCCAGCGGGGTCTCCTCGGCCCAGGCGGGCCGCGGCCTGCTCGGCCGCGCGGGCCGGTTCTGCCGGTTCTCCTGGTCCTGCCCGCCGGGGCGGTCGTCGCCGCCGAAGACCGGGAGCTCGCGGGTCTCGTCGTTGCCGGAGTCCCGGAAGATGCCCGGCGGCACCCGGTCGGCCGGGCTCTCCTGCGGACGCCGGGCCGTCGGGCGGACGGCGGAGCGGGCCTGGCCGGCAGGGGGGCTCGTACGGGACGGGCGTACGGGCGGCAGGACCGCCGTCTCGTCGGCCGGGCCGGCCGCCGGAACGGCCGGCAGCACCGAGGTCTCCGCCGCCGGGTCGATCTTCGGCACCGGGACCGTCTGCGTCACGTCGTCCGGCTGGACGACCCGCTTGACCAGCGGGGTTTCCACCGTCACGGCATCGTCCGGGAGCGGCTCCTTGGTCATCGCGACCTTGGGGGCGGGTGCCGCGGGAGCCGGAGCAGCCGGTTCGGGAGCCGGGGCAGGCGCGGGGGCCGCAGCCGCCGCAGCCGCCGCTGCGGCCTGGGCAGCCGCCGCAGCCGCCGAGGCCTCCGCCAGCCGGCGCGCCTCCTCGGCCCTCAGCAGGGCCTCCTCGGCCCGCCGCTGCTTCTCCAGCCGCCGTTCCTCGGCCTCGGCGCGCAGCCGGGCCTCCTCCTCCGCCTGCTTGCGCAGCCGCTCCTGCTCCGCAGCGAGGGCCTTCGCCTCGGCCTCCGCACGCAGCCGCTCCGCCTCGGCCCGGGCGCGGGCCTCCTCCTCGGCGCGCAGCCGCTCCTCTTCCGCCTTGCGGGCGGCCTCGGCCTCGGCCTTGATCCGGGCGGCTTCGGCCTCGGCCCGGGCGCGGGCCTCCTCCTCGGCGCGCAGCCGCTCCTCCTCCGCCTTGCGGGCGGCCTCTTCCTCGGCCCGGCGCCGGGCCTCCTCCTCGGCCTTGCGCCGCGCCTCGGCCTGGGCGGCCACCTCGGCCTCCGAGAGCGGGAGCATCCGGTCCAGGCGGTGGCGTACGACGGTGGTCACGGACTCCGGGTCCTGGCCGGCGTCGACCACCAAGTAGCGCCCCGGGTCGGCCGCGGCCAGCGTCAGGAAGCCGGCCCGCACCCGCTGGTGGAACTCGGCCGGCTCGGACTCCAGCCGGTCCGGGGCCTCCGTGAAGCGCTCGCGGGCCGCCTCCGGCGACACGTCGAGCAGCACGGTCAGGTTCGGGACGAGCCCGTCGGTGGCCCAGCGGGAGATCCGGGCGATCTCGGTCGGCGACAGGTCCCGGCCGGCGCCCTGGTACGCCACCGAGGAGTCGATGTAGCGGTCGGAGATGACGACCGCGCCGCGCTCCAGGGCGGGCCGGACGACGGTGTCCACGTGCTCCGCGCGGTCGGCGGCGTACAGGAGGGCCTCGGCCCGGTTGGACAGCCCGGCCGAGGAGACGTCGAGCAGGATCGAGCGGAGGCGCTTGCCGACCGGGGTGGCCCCCGGCTCGCGCGTTACGACGACCTCGTGGCCCTTGCCCCGTATCCAGGCGGCCAGCGCCTCGACCTGGGTGGACTTGCCGGCTCCGTCGCCGCCCTCCAGGGCGATGAAGAACCCTGCGTCGGACGCCGCCTGTACCGGCTCCCCGCCGCGCAGCGCCTCGCGCAGGTCCCGGCGCAGCGGTACGCCGCTGCGGTCGTCGGCCTTGGCGAGCACCACGACGGCGACGGGCAGCAGCAGGGCGCCGACCAGCGTCAGGGTGAAGGCGGCCCCGCCGTGCTCGAAGACGACGTCCCCGCCGGCCAGCCGGTGCGGGCCGATCGCCGCGGCCAGGACCGGGGCGAGGACGGCGCCGATGCCGACGGCCACCCGTACAACGGCCTGCAGGTGCTCGGTGACCCGGGCCCGGCGGAACTCCTCGGTCTCCTGGTCCAGCAGGGTGTGCCCATTGTTGGCGGCCACGCCCGCGGCGGTGCCGGCGAGCAGCGAGAGGAACAGCACGGTCGCCGTGTCCGGGACCAGCCCGGTCAGCAGCAGCGCGAGCCCGGCCACCGCGATGGCCAGGGCCAGCAGGCGGCGCCGCGAGAGCGCGGGCAGCACCTTGCCGGCCTGGGTGGCGCGGATGCCCGCGGCGGCGCCGCCGAGCAGGGCCAGCACGAGCAGGGCGAAGGTGGCGGGGCCGCCGCCCAGGTCGTAGGCGTGCAGGACGGCCACGGCGGCCGCACTGGACACGGCTCCGGCTACGGCTGCGCAGGCCAGGACGAGCAGCGGGATGGCCCCCGTACGGCCCTTCTCCGGGCGGTCCCCCGCCTTGGGGGCCGGCAGGCCCTCCAGCGGGGAACGCGGGCGCGGGGTCTTCGCCGTCGGCAGCACCAGCGGGAGCAGCAGCGAGACGGACGCCGCGAAGAGGCCGGAGGCCACGTACGAGCCCAGGGCGGCCTGGTTCTCGGCGAACCAGGCCACGCCGAGGCCGAGGGCCTTGCCGACGAGGGTCGCGGCGAGCAGCACCGCGGCGGCGACGGGCATGGCGGCGAACGACGTGCGCAGGGTCAGCCGGCGCAGCGCGTCGAGGTGGTCCGGCAGCGGGCGTACGGTCGCCCCCTCCGGCGGCGGCGCGGGCAGCAGGGCGGGAGCCGCGCTCTCCTTGGCCAGGGTCCACAGACGCTCGGCGACGCCGGAGACGAAGACGGTGGCCAGCAGCGCGGTCAGCGCGTGGGCCGGGATCCAGTCGAGCCAGAGCGGGGCGACGACGAACAGGCCGAGCCGGACCCCGTCGGCGCCGATCATCGTCCAGCGGCGGTCCAGCCTGCCGCCGGCCTCCTTCGGCGCGAGCAGCTTGGCCAGCGGCCCGAGCAGCACGGCACCGAAGAGCAGGGTGGCGAGGATCCGGACCCCGAAGACGGCGGCGACGGTGAGGGCCCAGCCCTGGTACCCGCTGCCGAAGGTCTCCTCGGAGACGGCTGTCTGGAAGGCCAGCAGCACCAGCACCAGCAGGGCGAGGGCATCTCCGATGCCACTGACCAGCTGCGCGCTCCACAGCCGGCGCAGCCTGGGTGTGCGCAGCAGGGCGCGCACCGCTCGCTCGCGGGAATCCGCGGCGAGGGCTTCGTCGTAGGTGGGGTTCGCGGGGGCGGTCACGACCGTTGGCTGCTCGGCTCGCGTCATCCGCCCAGCCTATCCGCTGCGCTTGGCAGCTGCGGAGCCCTGTGGACAACGCCGGGTGTGACCCCGCCCGCACCTCCGCGGCCTGCGGCCGGGAGAGGACTTTCCGGGGCCCTTCGGGGCGCGGAGGCCGCTGTGCACAGGCGAGCGCCGCCCGTTCCTGGAGATCCGGCCCCCGGCGGCGGGCGCACCGGCCCCACGGGGAAACGGCAGGGCCCCGTGCGCGGTGCGCACGGGGCCCTGGCGATGCCTACTCGTCCGACGCCGGGGCGGCCGTCGCCTTCTTGGCCGCCGCCTTCTTCGCGACCGTCTTCTTCGCGGCCGTCGTCTTCGCGGCCGTCGTCTTCTTCGCCGCCGTCTTGGCGGCCGTCGTCGCCTTCTTGGCCGGAGCCTTCTTCGCGGGCGCCTTCTTGGCCGGGGCCTTCTTCGCCGTCTTCTTGGCGGGGCCCTTCGCGCGCTTCTCCGCGAGCAGCTCGTAGCCCCGCTCCGGCGTGATGGTCTCGACGTCGTCGTCCCGCCGCAGCGTCGCGTTCGTCTCGCCGTCCGTCACGTACGGCCCGAAGCGCCCGTCCTTGACGACGACCGGCTTCTCGCTGACCGGGTCCGTGCCCAGTTCCTTCAGCGGCGGCTTGGCCGCCGCCCGGCCGCGCTGCTTCGGCTGCGCGTAGATCGCGAGGGCCTCGTCCAGCGTGATCGTGAACAGCTGGTCCTCGGTCTCCAGCGACCGCGAGTCCGTGCCCTTCTTCAGGTACGGGCCGTAGCGGCCGTTCTGGGCCGTGATCTCCACGCCCTCCGCGTCCGCGCCCACGACCCGGGGGAGGGACATCAGCTTCAGCGCGTCGTCCAGGGTCACCGTGTCGAGCGACATCGACTTGAACAGCGACGCCGTCCGCGGCTTCACCGCGTTCTTGCCGGTCTTCGGCGTGCCCTCGGGCAGGATCTCCGTCACGTACGGCCCGTAGCGGCCGTCCTTGGCGACGATCTGGTTGCCGCTGACCGGGTCCGCGCCCAGCGCGAACTCGCCGCTCGGCTTCGCGAACAGCTCCTCCGCGTACGCGATCGTCAGCTCGTCCGGAGCAAGGTCGTCCGGTACGTCGGCCCGCTGGTGGCCCTCGGCGTCCTTCTCACCACGCTCCACGTACGGCCCGTAGCGGCCGACCCGCAGCACGATGCCCTCGCCGACGGGGAAGGAGGAGATCTCCCGGGCGTCGATCGCGCCCAGGTCCGTGACCAGCTCCTTCAGGCCACCGAGGTGGTCGCCGCCGGCCGGTACGACCTCCGACGCGTCCTCGGAGCCGAAGTAGAACCGCTTCAGCCACGGCACGGACTGGGCCTCGCCCCGCGCGATGCGGTCGAGGTCGTCCTCCATCTTGGCCGTGAAGTCGTAGTCGACGAGGCGTCCGAAGTGCGTCTCCAGCAGGTTGACCACGGCGAACGACAGGAAGGACGGCACGAGCGCCGTGCCCTTCTTGAAGACGTACCCGCGGTCCAGGATCGTTCCGATGATCGACGCGTACGTCGACGGGCGGCCGATCTCCCGCTCTTCCAGCTCCTTGACCAGCGAGGCCTCGGTGTAGCGGGCCGGCGGCTTGGTCGCGTGGCCGTCCGCCGTGATCTCCTCGGCCGACAGCGCGTCGCCCTCGGCGACCTGCGGAAGACGCCGCTCGCGGTCGTCGAGCTCGGCGTTCGGGTCGTCCGCGCCCTCGACGTACGCCTTCATGAACCCATGGAAGGTGATCGTCTTGCCGGAGGCCGAGAACTCGGCGTCCCGGCCGTCCGACGCCCGGCCGCCGATCTTGACCGTGACCGAGTTCCCTACCGCGTCCTTCATCTGAGAGGCGACGGTCCGCTTCCAGATCAGCTCGTACAGGCGGAACTGGTCGCCGGTCAGGCCCGTCTCGGCCGGGGTGCGGAAACGATCACCCGAAGGGCGAATCGCCTCGTGCGCCTCCTGCGCGTTCTTGACCTTGCCGGCGTAGACGCGCGGCTTCTCCGGCAGGTAGTCGGCCCCGTAGAGCTGCGTGACCTGCGCCCGCGCCGCCGACACCGCGGTGTCGGAGAGCGTGGTGGAGTCCGTACGCATGTAGGTGATGAAGCCGTTCTCGTACAGCTTCTGCGCCACCTGCATCGTCGCCTTCGCGCCGAAGCCGAGCTTGCGCGAGGCCTCCTGCTGGAGCGTGGTCGTGCGGAACGGGGCGTACGGGGAGCGGCGGTACGGCTTGGACTCGACCGAGCGGACGGCGAACGAGGTGTCCGCCAGCGCGGCGGCGAGCGCCCGCGCGTTCGCCTCGTCGAGGTGCAGGACCTCGCTCTTGAGCTGCCCGTTCGAGCCGAAGTCGCGGCCCTGCGCGATCCGCTTGCCGTCCACCGTGTTCAGGCGGGCGACCAGGGTCGACGGGTCGGAGGCGTCACCGGCGCGGCCGGTGGAGAAGGTTCCGGTCAGGTCCCAGTACTCGGCGGAGCGGAAGGCGATGCGCTCGCGCTCCCGCTCGACGACGAGCCGGGTGGCCACGGACTGGACGCGGCCGGCCGACAGCCGCGGCATGACCTTCTTCCACAGGACCGGCGAGACCTCGTAGCCGTAGAGGCGGTCGAGGATGCGGCGGGTCTCCTGGGCGTCGACCATGCGCTGGTTCAGCTCGCGCGGGTTGGCGACGGCGTCGCGGATCGCGTCCTTGGTGATCTCGTGGAAGACCATCCGGTGGACGGGGACCTTGGGCTTGAGGACTTCCTGCAGGTGCCACGCGATGGCTTCGCCCTCGCGGTCCTCATCGGTGGCGAGGAAGAGTTCGTCGGAGTCGGCCAGCAGCTCCTTGAGCTTCCTGACCTGCGCCTTCTTGTCGGCGTTGACGACGTAGATCGGCTGGAAGTCGTGTTCGACGTCCACGCCGAGGCGGCGGACCTCGCCCGTGTACTTGTCGGGGACCTCGGCGGCGCCGTTCGGGAGGTCGCGAATGTGCCCGACGCTCGCCTCGACGACGTATCCCGGGCCGAGGTAGCCCTTGATGGTCTTCGCCTTGGCAGGGGACTCGACGATGACGAGTCGGCGGCCGCCCTTTGCGGTCTCGCTAGTCGGGGACAACTTGGCTCTTCTCTCCGGTCGGCACTCGGTCGCAGTACGGCGACGCTGCGGAGTGTGACGGTACAACCCGCCCCCGTGTCAAACGGCGGAAGCCCGCAACGGCCACTCGAACGGTAACCCGACAAGTGCCGTTTCTGCCGCCCGGATGCCGCGCCGGACCCGTCGCGATCACCAGGCCGAGTGGCCAGGGGGCCGTCTGGCCGCGCCCTCGCACCCCGCCTGACGTCCTGTTTCCGGCGAAGATCGACACCAGCGGGCGGGCAGGTGGATCAGAGCCGGGCGAGGCACCACACCCCGAGCGCCAGGGACACCACGGAGGCGAGCAGCGCCAGCGGAACGGCCACGACGGGGCGCACATCCTCGGCCACCGGCGCGCGGTGCAGGGCGCGCGCCCCCGTCCAGCCCAGCAGAGCGGCTCCGAACAGCAGGAACACGGTCGCTGCGAAGATCGCCGGACCGTTCTCCATGCCGTTCCCCCTTTACCCTCGGGCCGCTCCCGGGGCCCGCGCGGATCCCCCCGGATCCTCGTGGCGGCCCCTGGCCGTCCCCCCGCACGGGAGCCTGCCAGCCGAAGGGAAACGGCGCGCGAACCCCGGGTTACACAACGGATTCGGCCACGGCCCGGCCGCCGCGGACCGGGCCGCCGCGGCGCCGCCGGAGGGCCGCTCAGCCGTCGGCCGGCTCCAGGAATCCCTGCTCGACCAGCATCCGGATGGCCTCGGGAGTCCGGTCCCGCAGGAGGACGGGATCCTCCTGCACCAGGTGCGCGATCGCGTCCAGGATCCGGCCCGCCGTGAGTGAGCCGTCGCACACTCCGGCGAAGCCCGCCCCGACCGTGTCGACCTTGGTCGCACGCCGCATCCCGCGGTTCTGCCGCAGCACCACGTGCTCCGGGTCCTCCGCGCCGGGCGCGCCGACCTGCTCCTGGACGACCTCCGCCGCCAGGACGAAGCGGGCCTCCAGCAGCGCCGCGTCGTCGTGGTCCCGCAGGTAGTCCTGCCGGGCGAAGTGGGCCACCACGGCGTCGCCGAGCGGCTGCTCCACCGAGTGCGGCCACTCCTCGACCACGATCGACCGCTCCGCCGCGTCGCTGCGGCGCAGCGTGATCCAGCCGAAGCCGACGGCCTTGGTCTTGCTCGCCTCGAACGCGTCCAGCCAGTCCTCGTACCGGCGCGCGTACTCCGCCGGGTCGGCGCGGTGGTCGCCCGCGTCACGCAGCCACAGCTCCGCGTACTGCGTGACGTCCTGCACGTCACGCTGCACGATCCACGCATCGCAGCCGCGCGGCACCCAGGCGCGGACCCGGTCGTGCCAGTCCTCGCCCTCCACGTGCTGCCAGTTGCCGAGGAACTGCGCGTACCCGCCCGGGTTGAGGTGCGCGCCGGCCTCCTGGACGAGGGTCCGGCACAGGTCGTCGCCGCTCATCCCGCCGTCGCGGTACGTCAGCCGGGCGCCGGGAGAGATCACGAACGGCGGATTCGACACGATCAGGTCGTACGTGGCCTCGCCGACCGGCGCGAACAGCGACCCGAGGAGCAGCTCGGCCTCCTGGGCGCCGGACAGCGCCAGGGTCAGCCGGGTGAATTCCAGGGCCCGGGGGTTGACGTCGGTGGCGGTGACCCGGGTGGCGTGCTGCGCGGCGTGCAGGGCCTGGATGCCGGAACCGGTGCCGAGATCGAGGGCCGAGGCGACCGGGGTGCGGACGGTGATCCCGGCCAGGGTGGTGGAGGCCCCGCCGACGCCGAGGACCACGCCCTCCTCGCGGCTGCCGATCCCGCCCGCCCCGCCGACGGCGCAGCCCAGGTCGGAGACGATGAACCAGTCCTCGCCGTCGGGACCGCCGTACGGGCGCACGTCGACGGTGGCGTGCACCGTGTCCTCGCCGTCGGCGGCCTCCTCCCGGCGGAGCCAGCCGTCGGCCAGCGCGGCTTCGACGGGCAGCGCCTGCGCGGCATTCACGTACGGCTCGGGCTGCTGGAGCAGGAACAGCCGCACCAGGCTCGCGAGCGGGCCGTCGCCGCGCCCGCGGGTGGCGCGCAGGGCGGGGACCGTCTCGCTGCGGGCCAGCGCGGCGTAGGCGGGGGCGCCGAGCAGGTCGAGCAGGCCGTCGGCGGTGAAGCCGGCGGCGAGCAGGGCCGTGCGGAGCTCGGCGGCGCGGTCGGGCGAGGGGAGGCTGGTGGTACTCACCGGTCCATTGTGTCGGCTGCCGCCGCCGATGCGTGCGCCGCGCGGCCGGTGGGCCGGGACGCAGCGGGGCTGCCGGGTTCCCGGACCCGGAGCACCCCGCTCCGCGTACCGCTGCGCCGCCGGCCACCGAGGCGGCCGCAACCGCGCAGCCGGCAACCGGGGCGGCCGGCAACCGAGTCCGCCGGCTACGTCACTTCGCCGGCGACGGCGCCGCGACCTGGCAGCCCTTCTGACCGTTGATCGCCTGGTCCAGGCCGCCCGTCTTGAGCGTGGCCAGCGCGTCCTTGCCGCCCTGGCTGGCCGCCTGGAGTCCGCCGGCCACCTCCTTGATGCCCGCGGCGAACTTCGTCTGGTCCTTCGCGTCCAGGCCTTCCATCTTCGCCTTCAGGTCGGCGTAGCCCTTCGCCGTCGACTCGAAGCCCTTGACCGCCGTCTCCTGGGTCGTCTGGCCGTCCTTGACCGGCGGAACTCCCGCCTGCTGCACGGCGGTCCCCATCGCCTTGTAGGACTCGGACATCGTCCCGAACGCCGCCGAGTCGGTCGTCTGCACCTCTTCGGGCTTGCTGCTCTCGGTCGCCACGCGCTTGATCTCGGCGTTGGCCGCCTCGATCTTCTTCAGCTCGGGCTGCCACTTGTCGCAGACCTTCTTGGCCCAGGCGTCGGCCTTCGTGTCCCCGTCGTCGCCGCCGCATCCGGACAGCACGAGCATCAGTACCGCACCGCCGGACACCGCGGCCGCAAACTTCTTGTTCACCGGATTGGTCCCTTCGAAGGCTCTCGGCCCGGAAGATACACGTCCGCCATCCGGGCACGCAGAACGGCGGACAGACGGCGCGTCAGTCCGCACCGTCTGTCCGCCGTTCGGGCGCAGCTCCCGACCCGCGGTCCGGGCCGGCCGTTCGGTGCCTCCCCGGGCCGCCCGGGGGTCACACCTCCGGTCACCCGTCGGGTCAGGAAACCACCGCGGGATCGGCCTGCTGGGCCCCCCGCTCGGCGGCCTCCCCGCCCTCGCCCTCGTCGCCGACGGCGATGCCGCGGCGCTTGGAGAGGTACACCGCGCCGATGATGACGGCGATGGCGAGGAGGGCGACGATCGCGCGCACGGTCGCGCTGGTGTCGGCGCCGTAGCTGAACTGCACGACCGCCGGGGCGATCAGCAGCGCCACCAGGTTCATGACCTTGAGCAGCGGGTTGATCGCGGGCCCCGCGGTGTCCTTGAACGGGTCGCCGACCGTGTCGCCGATGACGGTCGCGGCGTGGGCCTCGCTGCCCTTGCCGCCGTGGTGGCCGTCCTCGACGAGCTTCTTCGCGTTGTCCCACGCACCACCGGAGTTGGCGAGGAAGACCGCCATCAGTGTGCCGGTGCCGATGGCGCCCGCGAGGAACGAGCCGAGTGCGCCGACGCCGAGGGAGAATCCGACGGCGATCGGGGTGAGGACGGCGAGCAGGCCGGGCGTGGCGAGCTCGCGCAGGGCGTCCTTGGTGCAGATGTCCACGACGCGCCCGTACTCGGGCTTCTCGCTGTAGTCCATGATCCCGGGGTGCTCGCGGAACTGGCGGCGCACCTCGTAGACGACGGCGCCCGCGGAGCGGGAGACGGCGTTGATGGCGAGGCCGGAGAACAGGAACACGACCGCCGCGCCCAGGATCAGGCCGACCAGGTTGTTGGGCTGCGCGATGTCCAGGCTGAGGTTCATCTCCCCGGCCTTGGCACCGACCTGCTTGACCGCGCCCACGATGGCGTCGTTGTACGAGCCGAACAGCGCGGCCGCGGCGAGCACGGCCGTGGCGATCGCGATGCCCTTGGTGATGGCCTTGGTGGTGTTGCCGACGGCGTCCAGGTCGGTCAGCACCTGCGCACCGGCGCCCTCGACGTCGCCGGACATCTCGGCGATGCCCTGGGCGTTGTCGGAGACGGGCCCGAAGGTGTCCATGGCGACGATGACGCCGACGGTGGTGAGCAGGCCGGTGCCGGCCAGGGCCACCGCGAAGAGCGCCAGCATGATCGACGTGCCGCCGAGCAGGAACGCCCCGTACACGCCGAGGCCGATGAGCAGCGCCGTGTAGACGGCGGACTCCAGGCCGACGGAGATGCCGGCGAGGACGACGGTGGCCGCGCCGGTCAGGGAGGACTTGCCGATGTCCCGGACGGGACGGCGGTTGGTCTCGGTGAAGTAGCCGGTCAGCTGCTGGATCAGGGCCGCGAGCACGATGCCGATGGCCACGGCGACGAGGGCCAGGATGCGCGGGTCGCCGGAGTGGTTGCTGATGGTGGCGTTCTCGACGCCGAGGAGCTCCTTGTAGCTGCCCGGCAGGTAGGCGAAGACGGCGACGGCTACCAGCGCCAGCGAGATCACGGCGGAGATGAAGAAGCCGCGGTTGATGGCGGTCATTCCGCTGCGGTCCGAACGGCGCGGGGAGACCGCGAAGATGCCGATCATGGCGGTGACGACGCCGATCGCGGGGACGATCAGCGGGAAGGCGAGGCCCAGGTCGCCGAAGGCGGCCTTGCCGAGGATGAGCGCGGCCACGAGGGTGACGGCGTACGACTCGAAGAGGTCGGCCGCCATACCGGCGCAGTCGCCGACGTTGTCGCCCACGTTGTCGGCGATGGTCGCGGCATTGCGCGGGTCGTCCTCCGGAATGCCCTGCTCGACCTTTCCGACCAGGTCGGCGCCGACGTCGGCGGCCTTGGTGAAGATGCCGCCGCCCACGCGCATGAACATCGCGATCAGGGCGGCGCCGAGGCCGAAGCCCTCCAGGACCTTGGGGGCGTCGGCGGCGTAGACCAGGACGACGCAGGAAGCGCCGAGCAGGCCCAGGCCGACGGTGAACATGCCGACGACGCCGCCGGTGCGGAAGGCGATCCGCATGGCCTTGTGCGCGACGTCGGTGATGTCCTTGGCGGGCTCGCCCTTACCGGGGGTGGCCTCGCGTGCGGCGGCGGCGACGCGGACGTTGGCGCGGACCGCGAGCCGCATGCCGATGTAGCCGGTGGCCGCCGAGAAGAGGGCGCCCACGAGGAAGAAGGCGGAACGGCCCGCCCGCTGGGTCCAGTCGTCGGCGGGAAGCAGGAAGAGCAGGAAGAACACGACGACGGCGAAGATCCCGAGGGTGCGCAGCTGCCGGCCGAGGTAGGCGTTGGCGCCTTCCTGGACGGCCGCTGCGATTCTCTTCATGCTGTCGGTTCCCTCGTCGGCGCCGAGGACCTGGCGGACCAGGATCTGCGCGACGACGAGTGCGGCAAGTGCCACGGCCGCGATCACCATCACGATGAGCCGATTGTCATCGGTGAGTACTGCGGCTGCCAGATCGGAGTTGCCGACCGGCGCGTTGGGGGTGAAGAGCCCCGTCATTCGTCCTCCTTGACGTGATGAGCTCAAGATGTGGACGGATTGTAGGGAGCTCTTCCCGATCAAAACAGTGCGCAGGAAACGGAATTGGCCTGCTCTTGCTCCTCAGCAATAGATCGCGTCGCCCCATTACCCCCCGAAAGGGGTAATGGGACAAAGGCATTGACGCCTGATCATCGATCTAGGAATTGCCGTGGAGTATGAAAAAAGGCCCTGCTCGGCAGGGCCTTGAATAAGATCGGAAGATTCTTCGGACCGCACCGGAATGCACCGGAACGGACGGGGCCGGAACGGGCGGGACCGATCTGACAGACCGGAACGGACCGCATGGACCGGATGGACCGGATGGGTCTGATGGACCCGCCGGACCGGGACTACGGAAGTTCGGGCGCGCCGGACACGGGCCAGCTCATCCGGATGGTCCCGCCCGCCTCCCCGCTCATCACCTCGACGTCGTCGACGAGCCCGCTGATCACCGCGAGACCCATCTCGTCCTCGGTGTCGGCGTCCGGGTCCAGGGCGGCGTCGAGCCCGGGCACGGCGCCCTCCGGGCCGCCGGCCGGTCCGGGCACCTCGTCGCCGACCTCGATGGAGAACAGTTTCTCCTCCTCGGTCAGGACCACCCGGACGGGTGCGGTCAGCCCGTTGCTGAGATGCAGACCGACGGCGCGCGAGCAGGCCTCGCCCACGGCGAGGCGGACCTCGTCGAGCACGGCTTCGTCCACGCCGGCCCGCCGCGCCACGGCGGCCGCGACCAGGCGGGCCGTCCGGACGTGTTCGGGCTGGGCGCTGAAGCGCAGTTCAACGGTGGCCATGCGCGTCCCCCTCGGACTACGGGCGTGCCTTACAGGGGCCCGGACCGCCTCGGCCCGCGCCCCGGCTCCTCTTCGGCTCCCCCTCGGCGCCTTGCGGCGCCGAGGGGGTGAAGCCGTCAGTCGGTGGCCTGGACGGCGTCTTCCACCGACGTATGGATCGGGAACACCTTGGTCAGACCGGTGATGCGGAAGATCTTCAGGATGCGCTCCTGGTTGCACACCAGACGCAGCGAGCCCTCGTGCGCACGGACGCGCTTGAGACCTCCCACGAGCACACCAAGCCCGGTGGAGTCGAGGAAGTCCACTCGCTCCATGTCGACAACCAAGTGGTAGCTGCCGTCGTTCACCAACTCGACCAACTGCTCGCGCAGCTTGGGCGCGGTATACACATCAATCTCGCCACCGACCTCCACGACCGTGCGGTCGCCGACAGTGCGAGTCGACAGGGACAGGTCCACGGATCCTCCAGCACCTTGCTATCGAGCGGCGCCCCCCGGGGGCCTCCCCACCCGAAGGCGGAGGAGGGATTGGCTGCCGCAATGGCATTCAATCACTTACCGGCAGGCGCGCACGACGCCTTCCGACCATTGTCCCGCACGCCGGTGACACACTCGGTTCCAATGGCCAATACTCACCGTCCCGGTCGGCCCACGGCACCCGAGGACTCACGACCCACTCCCGGCACGGTCCTGGACCGGCTCTCACGGGGGCCTTCTCGAGCTGCGCGCATCACCCATACGGAGCACTTGCCCCCTCGGGAGGGCCGTCATGCAATCTGGCCCGACCGCATCCGAACGGATGTCGTAGCCGCCATCCGGGCCGCGGGCATCGAACACCCGTGGGAACACCAGGCCGCGGCCGCCGAGCACGCCCTGGACGGCGAGTCGGTGGTCGTCGCCACCGGCACCGCCTCGGGCAAGTCGCTGGCCTACCTCGCGCCCGTGCTCTCCGCCCTCGCGGACGGCGCGGAAGCCCCGAACGGCCGGGGTGCGACCGCCCTCTACCTGGCCCCGACCAAGGCCCTGGCGGCCGACCAGCGGCGTGCCGTACGGTCCCTCGCCGCACCCCTGGACAACGCGGTCCGGCCCGCGGTCTACGACGGCGACACGCCGGTTGAGGAACGCGAATGGGTGCGCCAGTACGCGAACTACGTCCTCACCAACCCCGACATGCTGCACCGGGGGATCCTGCCCACCCACCCCCGCTGGTCCTCCTTCCTGCGCGCGCTGCGCTACGTGGTCATCGACGAGTGCCACACCTACCGGGGCGTATTCGGCTCCCACGTGGCCCAGGTGCTGCGCCGCCTGCGGCGGCTGTGCGCCCGCTACGGCGCCGACCCGGTCTTCCTGCTGGCCTCCGCCACCGCGAGCGACCCGGCGGCCGCCGCGTCCCGGCTGACCGGGATCCCGGTCACCGAGGTCGCCGACGACGCCTCCCCGCGCGGCGAGGTGGTCTTCGCCCTGTGGGAGCCGCCACTGACCGATCTGCGGGGCGAGAAGGGCGCCCCGGTGCGCCGCACCGCCACGGCGGAGACCGCGGACCTGCTGACCGACCTGGTCGTCCAGGGGGTCCGTACGGTCGCCTTCGTCCGCTCCCGGCGCGGCGCGGAGCTGATCTCGGTCATCGCCCAGGAGCGGCTCGCCGAGGTGGACCGCTCCCTGCCCCGGCGGGTCGCGGCCTACCGGGGCGGCTACCTGCCCGAGGAGCGCCGGGCCCTGGAGCGGGCCCTGCACTCCGGCGAGCTGCTCGGCCTGGCCGCCACCACCGCCCTGGAGCTGGGCGTGGACGTCTCCGGCCTGGACGCCGTCCTGATCACCGGCTACCCGGGCACCCGGGCCTCCCTGTGGCAGCAGGCGGGCCGGGCCGGGCGCTCGGGCCAGGGCGCCCTGGCCGTGCTGATCGCCCGGGACGACCCCCTGGACACCTACCTGGTCCACCATCCGGAGGCCCTGTTCCGCCAACCGGTGGAAGCCACGGTCCTCGACCCGGACAACCCGTACGTCCTGGCCCCGCACCTGTGCGCGGCCGCCGCCGAGCTCCCGCTGACGGAGGCGGACCTCGCCCTGTTCGGCCCGGCGGCCCCGGGGCTGATCCCGCAGCTGGAGGCGGCCAGGCTGCTGCGCCGCCGGGCGACGGCCTGGCACTGGACCCGCCGGGAGCGGGCCTCGGACCTGACCGACATCCGCGGTGAGGGCGGCCGCCCGGTCCAGATCGTGGAGGCCGCCACCGGCCGCCTGCTCGGCACCGTCGACGAGTCGGCCGCCCACACCGCCGTCCACGACGGGGCCGTCCACCTCCACCAGGGCCGCACCTACCTGGTGAAGCGGCTGGACCTGGAGGATTCGGTCGCGCTGGTGGAGGAGTCCAGCCCGCCCTTCTCGACCACCGCCCGCGACACCACCTCCATCTCCGTGCTGGAGACCGAGACCGAGATCCCCTGGGGCCCGGCCCGGCTCTGCTTCGGCTCGGTGGAGGTGACCAACCAGGTCGTGTCGTACCTGCGCCGCAAACTGATCACCGGCGAGGTGCTCGGCGAGGCCAAGCTGGACCTGCCGCCCCGCACCCTGCGCACCCGGGCCGTGTGGTGGACCGTGACCGAGGACCAGCTCGACGAGGCCCGGATCAACCCGGAGATCCTCGGCGGCGCCCTGCACGCCGCCGAGCACGCCTCCATCGGCCTGCTCCCGCTCTTCGCCACCTGCGACCGCTGGGACATCGGCGGGGTCTCCGTCCCACTGCATCCCGACACCCTCCTCCCGACCGTGTTCGTCTACGACGGCCACCCGGGCGGCGCGGGCTTCGCCGAGCGCGCCTTCCACACCGCCCGCGCCTGGCTGACGGCCACCCGCGACGCGATCGCCGCCTGCGAGTGCGAGGCCGGCTGCCCCTCCTGCATCCAGTCGCCCAAGTGCGGCAACGGCAACGACCCCCTCCACAAACGCGGCGCGATCCGACTGCTCACCCGCCTCCTGGCCCAGTCCCCGCCGCCCGACGGCACTGTCGGCGCTGTCGGCTCCCCCGCGTAGCGGACCGGCCCCCGGCCGGCCTGTGCCCCCGGCCGGCACGGCCCGTACGCGGACCGTCCGTCAGCCCGTGGCGGGCACGGGCGGTCCCGCTCGGGCGCTGATCACCGGGTCGAAGGGGCCCGTCACGGGGCGGGCCGCCACCTCGGCCACCTCCCCACGGACGGCGCAGGCGGTCACGGCCGCGCCCTGGGCTCCGGCGACCCGGCGGGCCGCGGCGCAGGCGGCCTCCGGGCCGTGGGTCCAGGTCGCCGCCGCCGCGAGGGCCGCCAGGTCGGCAACCGCCGCCGCGCGGTGGCGGGCCACGACGGCCTGGCCGAGCAGCAGCACACCGCCGAACACCGCCCCCAGCGCGGTCGCCACCAGAGCCGCCCACACCGTCGCCGAACCCCGGTCCCGGCTCATGGCGGCGGCCCCACACTGTCCTCGGCCAGAGCCACCGCCTGCGCCCCGAGCCGCACCGGCAGCCCGCCGGGACCCGGCGCCGGCGCCGCCACCCGGACCCGCCACAGATCCCCCTCCCGCTCCAGCCCCACCTCCGCCCCGGGCGGGGCGGCCGCCCGGGCCGCCGCCACCGCCCGGTCCCGCGGCTCCGACCGGGCCGCCGCCCGGGCCCCGGCCCGGGCCGCGTCCACACACCGGATCTGCGCGGCCGCCGCCATCAGCGCCCACACGAGCAGGGCGGCGAACAGCACCAGCGCGGGGATCACCAGGGCGGCCTCCGCCGTCACATATCCCCGGTCACCCATTCGCCGTCGTTTTTCCTCAGAACGGCACATCGAGCGCCTTCCCGATGGTCGACTGAAGCGCCGTGGCGACCACGTCACTCGTCACCACCTTGTACAGAACGGCCGCGAATGCACACGCCGCGATCGTGCCCATGGCGTACTCCGAAGTGGACATGCCCGCATCGTTCGCACGGCCGTTCAGCGCCGACCGCACACGGCACCAGATGATCCTCATGACAACCTCCCGTTGATTTCTGTTCTTGACGTGCTCTCAGTTGTGATTTCAGGGACGGCACTTGAGATCGGAGTTCATGAAGTGACTTCAGGTGGCCGAGAGGAGACCGGAGGCCATTCCGATCACCACCGGGGCCACTCCGACTGCGAGAAAGGCCGGGAGGAAACACAGCCCCACCGGAGCGGTGACGAGCACCGCCGCGCGCTGCGCCCGGGCTCCGGCCCGCCGGGCCCGTTCCTCCCGGAGGGCCGTCGCCAGGCGGGAGACCGGCTCCGCGGCCGGAGCCCCCGTCCGGGCGGCCCGCTCCAGGCATTCCGCGAGCGCCCGCGCACCCGGTATCTCCGCCAACCTCCCCCACGCGGCCCCCGGTTCGCCGCCGAGCCGCAGCTCCGCCCCGGCCAGCGCCAGCCGCTCGCCCACCGGGCCGCCCAGCGACTCGCCCACCACCTCCGCGGCCTCCACCGGCGCCGCACCGGCCGCCAGGCAAGCGGCCAACAGATCGGCTGCGGACGGGAGCTGGCGCTCCACCTCCTGCGGATCCACCCCGGCTGGCGGCCGCGCCCGCCGCAGCCAGCGCCACACCCCGAACGCCGCCCCGCAGCCGGCCAGCACCCCCGGAACCCCGCCGACCAGCACCCAGGCCGCCAGCAGCGCCCCGGCCGGGCCGGCCCACACGGTCACCGCCGCCCGTATCCCGGACCCGAACACCGGCGCCCGCCGCTCCGGCCGCGCCGAAAGCAACGCGGCGATCCTGCGCCGGGCCGCCCGCGCCCGGACCTGCGCCGCCACCACCGAAACGGTGCACAGCACCGCCGCCGCGAGGCACAGCGCCATCCCCAGCCTGTGGATCACGAGACCGCCCATCACCGCTCCCCCGCCCGCACGATCCGCCGGCACCACAGCAGTCCCAGCGCCTCCAGCACCCCGCCCGCCAGCAGGCAGCCCCACCCGACCGGGGTGTGCAGCAGCACGCGGAGCGGGTCCGCGCCGAGCCCGGTGCCGATCAGCAGGCCGACCAGCGGCAGCAGGGCCAGCACCGCCGTCGTCGATCTGGCCCCCGCCAACTGGGCCCGCAGCGACTCCTGCCGGTCCCGCTCGGCCCGCAACGCGCCCTCCAGCCGGTCCAGTCCGGCCGCGAGACCCGCGCCCCCGTCCACCGAGATCCGCCAGCAGGCGGCCATCCCGGCCAGCCCTTCGGCTCCGGGCTCCCGCGACGCCTGCCACAGCGCCGCGGGCACGTCCCCGCCGAACGCCGCCGCGGCCAGCACCGCCGCCTCCGCGGCACCCGGCCCGCCCGGGCCCGCTGCCGTCCGCCGCATCGCCGCAGCCAGCGCCTGCCCCGGCTGGGCCCCCGCCCGCAGCTCGCCCACCGCTGCCCCGCACAGCGCGATCACCTCGGCGGCGCGTGCACTGCGTGCCCGCTCCCGCTGCCGGATCCGAAGCCAGCGCCGCACCAGCGGCACCGCCGCCGCGCCCACCACCAGCGGAATCACCGACCCGCCCAGCAGGGCGACGACGAGCCCGGCACTCAGGCAGGACCACTCCCGCCACCGCAGGGCCCGTACCCGTACCGCGATCACCAGCCGCTCCCGGCGCAGCGGACCGGGGGAGACCACGGGCCCGCCCCCGGCCAGCACCACCCGGGCCCGCCGGGTCACCCGGTCTCCCCCTGCCAGCGCCCAGGCGGCCAACCCCGCGCACAGCACCCCAGCTAACAGCGGCAGCGGCACCGCCGCCGCGGCCACGCCGTTCACCGCGCACCCCGCAGCAGCGGACGCAGCCGCTCCCAGCCGCTCTCCCGTGTGAAGCCCCGGGCGGACCAGCGCAGTGCCGGTACGGTGACCACCAGCCCGGCGGCGTCCCGCTCCAGCACGTGCACCTCGGCCACCCGGCGCCGCCCGGCCCGGTCCCGGACCAGATGGACCACCAGGGTCAGCGCGGCCGCCAACTGGCTGTGCAGGGCGGCCCGGTCCAGACCGGCGGCCGTCCCGAGGGCCTCCAGCCGGGCCGGCACGTGCGCGGCGGCATTCGCGTGGACCGTGCCGCAGCCTCCTTCGTGGCCCGTGTTCAAAGCCGCCAGGAGATGGGCCACTTCGGCTCCCCGGACCTCGCCGACGACCAGCCGGTCCGGACGCATCCGCAGCGCCTGCCGGACCAGATCCGCCAGGGTAACCAGGCCCGCCCCCTCCTGGTTGGCCGGCCGGGTCTCCAGCCGCACCACATGCGGATGATCGGGGCGCAGCTCGGCCGAATCCTCGGCCAGGACGATCCGCTCACCGGGGCCGACCAGCCCCAGCAGGGCGCTGAGCAGGGTGGTCTTGCCGGTGCCGGTCCCGCCGGAGACGAGGAACGACAGCCGGGCGTCCACCATGTCCCGCAGCAGCCGCTGGCCGCCGGGCGGCAGCGTTCCGGCCTCGACCAGCTCGTCCAGCGTGAACGCCCTCGGCCGCACCACCCGCAGCGACAGACAGGCCGAGCCGACCGCCACCGGCGGCAGCACGGCGTGCAGGCGGGTGCCGTCGGGCATCCGGGCGTCCACCCAGGGCCGGGCGTCGTCCAGGCGCCGGCCCGCGACGGCGGCCAGCCGCTGGGCGAGCCTGCGCACGGCATCGGCGTCGGCGAAGGTCACCCCCGTCAGCTCCAGCCCGCCGCCGCGGTCCACCCACACCCGGTCCGGCGCGGCCACCAGGACATCGGTGACCTCCGGGTCGGCGAGCAGGGTTTCCAGCGGACCGGCGCCCACCAGTTCGGAGCGCAACTCGGCAGCCACGCCCAGCACTTCCGCATCGCCGAGCAGCCGGCCCTGCGCCCGCAGGGCCGCCGCCACCCGGGCCGGGGTCGGCTCCGCCCCGCTCTCGGCGAGCCGCTGCCGCACCGCGTCCAGGAGCACGGCGCTCATGCCGCCACCCCCTGGGCGGGGCCCAGCGCCCGCCGCCAGAAGCCGTCACAGAACCGGGCCAGTGCACCCCGCCCCTGACCACCCGGCGGTTCCCCCTCGGCAACCCGCCCCGGGAGCCCCACCTCGACCGGCACCTCTCCGGCCAGCGGCACCCCCAGCAGCCCGGCCACCGCCTCGGCGTCGAGCCCGCCCGGACCGCGGCCCCGTACGACCACGCGGACGTCCCGGGCCACCATCCGCACCCCGGCCGCGACCCGCCCCGCGGCGGCCACCGCCCGCAGCTCTCCCGGGACCACCATCAGGACCAGATCCAGCTGCGCCAGCGCCTCGGCCACGGCTTCGTCCACCCGCCGGGGCAGGTCGACCACCACGACCCCGCCCCGGCGGCGCGCGGCGGCCAGCACCGAGCGCATCGCCACGGGCGGCACCACCACCCGGTCCCCGCGGTCCCAGCTGAGCACGCGGAGCGCATGGAGTTCCGGCAGGGACTCCTCCAGCGCCCCGGCACCCACCCGGCCCCGCGAGCCCGCGAAGTCGGGCCAGCGCAGGCCTTCGGCGCCCTCACCGCCGAGCAGCACATCCATGCCGCCGCCGAGCGGGTCCCCGTCGACGAGGATGGTCCGCTCCCCGGCGCGCGCGGCCCGGAGGGCGAGTGCGCACGCGAGGGTGGAGGCTCCGGCCCCGCCGCTGCCGCCGATCACCCCGACGGCGAGGGCGGGTTTCCCGGCGCCCTCCACCACATCGGCGATGCGGTCGACGAGCAGGCTCTCGGCGTCGGGGAGCCGGAGCACCTCCTCGGCGCCGATCTCCACCGCCCGCTGCCACACGAGGGGATCGTCGAGCTCCCTGCCGACCAGCAGCACCCCGCCCCGTCGCGGTGCACCGCGCACCCGGCGGGCGGCATCGTCCCCGACGAGCACCAGCGGCGCGGACTCCCATCCGATGCCCCCGCGCTCCTCCGCAGCGTCGCCGGAACCACTTTCGGCCCTCCCGCCGCTTGCGACGCCACCGCCTCCGCTTTGCTCGGGCACCGCATGGTGCACATGCGGTTCGGCGCCCGCGGCCGCGCACAGCCGCAGCAGATCGTCGAGCAGCAGCGGATCCTCGGTGATGATCAGCGGGCGCCCGCCACCGGGCACGGCCCCGCCCGGAGCACCCAATGGCCGGATTCCGCCCGCTTCCACACGCTCCGGCAGTTCACACGACTTCGATCCAGCCACGATCTCCGCCCCCTTCTCACTGCAAATCCCGGCACCGCGGACTTCGCGGCCGGAATCACCGTGCAGCGATCCGGAAAAAGAAGTGGATCTTGCCCGAAAACTGTGGACAACAGAAGCCCTGTGAATAACTCCATCACCCCGACAGGTGAGTTCCACAGCGCGGCGGAACAACTACGCACCGTTACGGGTCTGGAGGGGTGAGGGCCTTCGCCACGCAGGGCCCACCGAGGAAGGAGGGCCGCGGGAATGGTCACTTGGGGCCGAAGGCAGGGACGCGAACCGCGTCCGGACATGCGACGACCCCCGCCGGGGGGGAGAGCGGGGGTCGTCCCCACGGTCCGACTCGGGGGGGGAGGAGCCAGACCGGGTTAGCACGGTCGCGAACGATCCGTGACTTCCATGGTGTACCCGAGAGCCTTCTCAGGCAAACCCACGCGCCACACCTTACGCCGAATGGTGGGCGCATATGCTCGGGGCGTGGAAATCCAGCCCTTGCCGCACTCGTCGCCCCGCACCGCAGCCTTCTTCGACCTGGACAAGACGGTCATTGCGAAGTCAAGCACTCTGACGTTCAGCAAGTCCTTCTACCACGGCGGCCTCATCAACCGCCGAGCCGTGCTGCGCACTGCCTACACCCAGTTCATCTACCTGGTCGGCGGCGCCGACCACGATCAGATGGAGCGGATGCGTGAGTACCTGTCCTCCCTCTGCAAGGGGTGGAACGTCCAGCAGGTGCGGGAGATCGTCGCCGAAACCCTGCACGACCTCATCGACCCGCTGATCTACGACGAGGCCGCCTCCCTGATCGAGGCCCACCACACCGCGGGCCGCGACGTGGTGATCGTGTCGACGTCCGGCGCGGAAGTCGTCGAGCCGATCGGCGAGATGCTCGGCGCGGACCGGGTCGTCGCCACGCGCATGGTCATCGGCGAGGACGGCTGTTTCACCGGCGAGATCGAGTACTACGCGTACGGGCCCACCAAGGCCGAGGCCGTGCGGGAGCTCGCGGAGTCCGAGGGGTACGACCTCTCCCGCTGCTACGCGTACAGCGACTCGGTGACGGACATCCCGATGCTGGAGGCGGTCGGGCACCCGCACGCCGTCAACCCCGACCGGGCGCTGCGCAAGGAGGCGGTGGCGCGGGAGTGGCCGGTGCTGGTGTTCAACCGGCCGGTGCGGCTGAAGCAGCGGCTGCCCGGGCTGTCGATGCCGGCGCGGCCGGCGCTGGTTGCCGCCGCGGCGGTGGGGGCGGCAGCGGCCACTGCGGGGCTGGTTTGGTACGCCAGCCGCCGCCGGGCCAGCGCTCTGGCCGCAGCCTCCGCCTGACCGGTTTGCGGCGCCGCCGCCGGCCGCCGGACGCAGGGGGCCGGCGAGGTGGCCGGGCGACTGGCGCAGGCCCTCTGAGCTGCAGGGATGCGGCGTGTCCGGTTCACCCGGGGTGTCCCGGAAAGTAAAAAAAGTGGGTAGGGGTTCCGCTTGTCACCGAAGCGGAGTACAAAGGAGTCAACGGCCCGCGAGACCAAAGAACATCCGAGAGGATCATCTTTAAAACGCAGTAAGGCCCACGGACCGAAGCATGAACGCCGAGCACCCACGCGACGTCGACCCGTCGATTACGGGCCAGCCACACCAGGTGACGGGCAAAGCTCCCGACCTGATGGGCAACTATCGAGGACGCTTGGTACCTGGGCGTAAGTGCCAGCGGCGACACCAGAGCAAGACGGTGTCGCCGCAACCCTGTGTCCGGGCAGGTCAGGCCGCGCCGCGCTGCAGGGCCTCGCAGACCGCCGTCGACTCGCGGACGCCGAGCTCGATCGCGCGGCCGCAGTGCGCGATCCAGGCCGCCATCCCCTCCGCGGTGCCGGAGACGTAGCCCTCGAAGGCCGCCAGGTACGCGTCCCGCCCCTGTTCTGCGTGGCCGACCTCCGCCGGGCAGATCGCCTTCGGGTCCAGACCGCTGTTGATCAGCACGATCCGCTCCGCCGCCCGCGCCACCAGCCCGTTGTACGAGCCGAACGGACGCAACGCCAGCAGTTCGCCGTGCACCACCGCCGACGTGACCAGCGCCGGGGCCGAACCGCCCGCGATGATCAGCCGGGACAGGCCGTCCAGCCGGCCCGCCACCTCCTCCGCGTCCGGGAGCGGGAGGGCGATCAGGGGCTCGTCCACCGGCTCGCCCGCGAGGCGCGGGCGGCCCACCACGTCGCCCTCGGCCGTCGACCCCGACGCCACCAGGTGCAGGCGCGCCAGGACCCGCAGCGGCGACTGGCGCCAGATGCTCAGCAGCTGTCCGGCCTCTGCCGTCAGGCGCAGCGCGGCGCCCACCGTGCGCGCCTGCGCCTCCGCTCCGAAGTCGGTCCGGCGGCGCACCTCCTCCAGCGCCCAGTCCGCCCCGGACAGCGCAGCGCTGGCGCGGGCCCCGCGCAGCGCGGCCTCCGAAGTGATCTCCCCGCTGCGCCGGCGCATCACGCGGTGGCCGTAGACGCGGTCCACGGCCTTGCGTACGGAATCCACGGATTCGGCTACGCCCGGGAGCGAACCCAGGGCGGCCAGCGGGTCAGAAGCGCTACTCATAAGTAGGGAGCCTACGCACTGGACGCCCGTGGGACCGACCCCTCCTTGGAGTGGTCTTCTTCACTTACGGGCGCCACACAAAGCAACCATGCGACTACTCTTGGTGAACATGAAGATCGCTTTCGTGGGGAAGGGCGGCAGCGGCAAGACGACCCTGTCCTCCCTCTTCATCCGCCACCTCGCAGCCAATGAAGCCCCTGTCGTCGCGGTGGACGCCGACATCAACCAGCACCTGGGCGCCGCCCTCGGACTCGCCGAAGAGGAGGCCGCCGCGCTGCCCGCCCTGGGCGCGCACCTGCCCTTGATCAAGGAGTACCTGCGGGGCTCCAATCCGCGCATCGCCTCGGCCGACACGATGATCAAGACCACCCCGCCCGGCGCCGGATCGCGCCTGCTGCGGGTCACCGAGGACAACCCTGTGTACGAGGCCTGCGCGCGCACGCTGCTGCTCGACGGGGAGCCCGTACGGCTGATGGCCACCGGGCCGTTCACCGAGTCGGACCTCGGGGTCGCCTGCTACCACTCCAAGGTCGGGGCGGTCGAGCTCTGCCTCAACCACCTCGTCGACGGGCCGGACGAGTACGTCGTGGTCGACATGACCGCCGGCTCCGACTCCTTCGCCTCGGGCATGTTCACCCGCTTCGACGTGACCTTCCTGGTCGCCGAACCCACCCGCAAGGGCGTCTCCGTCTACCGCCAGTACAAGGAGTACGCCCGGGACTTCGGCGTCACGCTCAAGGTCGTCGGCAACAAGGTGCAGGGCCCGGACGACATCGCGTTCCTCCGGGACGAGGTCGCGGAGGAGGACCTCCTCGTCACCTTCGGGCATTCCGACTGGGTGCGGGCGATGGAGAAGGGCCGTCCGGCGGCGTTCGAGCTGCTCGAAGCGACCAACCGGCTCGCGCTGCAGGCCCTCCAGGACACGGCCGACGACTCGTACGCCCACCGCGACTGGGAGCGGTACACCGAGCAGATGGTCCACTTCCACCTGCGGAACGCGGAGAGCTGGGGCAACGCCAAGACCGGAGCCGACCTGGCTGCCCAGGTCGACCCCGGCTTCGTACTGCGGGAGGCCACCGGCGGCGGGCCGGCGGTCCCGGACCTCGTCAGTCCTCGCCCCAACCCTCCTCAGCCGGCTCCGCATCCGGCTCCGGGGTCGGCTCCGCAGCCGGCCTCGCAGCCGGCCCCGCAGCCCGCTTGACCTCGGCAGGGGCGGCCGGCTCCGCCGACGGCCCCGCGGTCAGGAACTTCGTCCAGCCCTCCTTGGGCGCCTCGCCGACGTCGAGGCCGCGCATCCACTCCAGGGTCTTCGGGTCCTGGGCGTCCAGCCAGTCGACCAGCTCGCGGAACGGCACGCAGCGGACCTCCTTCTGCGTGCACATCGACTTGATGGACTCCTCGACGGCCTTCATGTAGGTGCCGCCGTTCCAGGACTCGAAGTGGTTGCCGATGATCAGCGGCGCGCGGTTGCCCTGGTAGGTCCGGTCGAAGGCCTGCTGGAGGCCGTCGCGCATCTGCTCGCCCCAGTACGCGTGCTGCGCGGGGTCGCCCTGCGTGGTCGTCCCGGACTGGTTGACCATGTAGTTGTAGTCCATGCTCAGGGTCTCGAAGGCGCGGCCCGGCATGGGCACCAGCTGGAGCGGGACGTCCCAGAGGCCGTCGGTCTTCTTCGGCCAGACCTGCTTGCTGATGCCGCTGGAGTCGTAGCGGAAGCCCATGTCCTTGGCCGCCAGCATGAAGTTCTTCTGGCCTTCGAGGCAGGGGGTGCGGGCGCCGATGAGCTCCTTCTCGTAGTCGAACGGGAGCGGCTCCAGGTCCTTCAGGTCCGGTGTGTTCGTCTTCCAGCTCTTGACGAAGGCCTTGGCCTGGTTGATCTCGCTCTTCCACTCCGGCACGGACCAGGTGCCGACGCCGCCGTCCGGGCCGCAGAAGTGGCCGTTGAAGTGGGTGCCGATCTCGTTGCCTTCCATCCAGGCCTCGCGGACCTGGGTGGCCGTGTCCTTGATGCCCTGGAGGTCACCGAAGCCGATGTCGGAACGGCCGGACTCGTGCTGCGGGGCCGTGTAGAGGGAACGTTTCTCCTCGGGGAGCATGTACACGCCGCTGAGGAAGTACGTCATCCGGGCGTTGTACTCCTTGCCGACCTCGCGGAAGTGCGAGAAGAGCTTCTGGCTGTCCTCGCCGGCCCCGTCCCAGGAGAACACCACGAACTGCGGCGGCTTCTCACCGGGCTTCAGCTTCTGCGGCTTCTCCACGTTCGGCTGGCGGCCGGTGTACGCGGTCGAGCCGTCGCCGATGAGCTGCTTCACACTGCCGGGGGCGGCCTCCGGGGCCGCCGCACCCTTCTTCCCGTTCGGACCCCCGGGAGAGGGGGGCTTGGCGGGTTCCGAAGCGCTGCACCCGGCGGCGCCCAGCGCCAGCGCCGTGGCTACCAGGCCGCCGGCGATCTTCTTCGTAGCGGCGATCATCCGTCCACCTCTCCTCACAGTTCCATCGCGGGTCCTCCACGCCGCAACGTCCCATGCAGTCCACCGTGAAGATGATGTGACAAGCCGTACAAAATGATTAATAACCCTTGAGTGCTAATTTCTAGGCCATTTGCCCCCATTTCCTACCGCGTCCCTTTACTCTCCATTACCTTTCATTTACTGAGTGTTGAGACTCCCGCCGCTTCACCCCTCCGCAGAGGAGACGGGACCTGTGACAGCCACCTCCCCCACGCACCCCGCCGCAGAGCTCGACGGCAAGCCCGGCAGCACGACCGGCGGCGCGCCCCGCAAGAGCCGCCGCGCCGATCTCCACGCCGACCTCTCCGCCTCCCTGACCGTCTTCCTGATCGCCCTGCCGCTCTCCCTCGGCATCGCGCTGGCCACCGGCGCCCCGCTCCAGGCGGGCCTGGTGGCCGCGGCCGTCGGCGGAATCGTGGCCGGGCGCCTGGGCGGCACCCCCCTGCAGGTGAGCGGACCCGCGACCGGACTCACCGTCGTCACCGCCGAGTTGATCCAGCACTACGGGTGGCGCACCACCTGCGCGATCACCGTGCTCGCCGGCTGCTGCCAGCTCGGTCTCGCCGCACTGCGCACCGCCCGGTCCGCGCTCGTGGTCAGCCCGGCCATCGTGCACGGCATGCTCGCGGGCGTCGGCGTCACGATCGCGCTGGCCCAGCTGCACATCGTCCTCGGCGGCACCCCGCAGAGCTCTGCCGTCGCCAACGTCCGGGGACTGCCGGGCCAATTGGCCCATCTGCAGCCGGCCGCCGTCGGCGTGAGCGCCCTGACACTGGCCGTCCTGCTCGGCTGGCAGCGGCTGCCCGGCCGGGTGGGCCTCGCTCTGCGCAAGGTGCCGGCGGCACTGGCCGCCGTCGCCACGGCCACGGTGTTCGCCACGCTGACCGGACTCACCCTGCCCCGGGTGGACCTGCCGTCCTGGCGCAGCCACGCGCTGCCCGAGCTGCCCGAGGGACCCGTCCTCGGCATCGTCGCGGCCGTCCTGACGGTCACCCTGGTCGGCAGTGTGGAGTCCCTGCTGTCCGCGGTCGCCACCGACAAGCTGATCGCCTCCCAGCGGCGTACGGGCAACCGCCCGCCGCGCGCCGACCTCGACCGGGAACTGCGCGGACAGGGCGCCGCGAACATCCTCTCCGGGGCGCTGGGCGGGCTGCCCGTCGCGGGCGGGGCCGTCCGCAGCGTGGCCAACGTCAAGGCCGGGGCCGTCAGCCGGCAGTCGGTCATGCTGCACGGGCTGTGGGTACTGCTCGCGGCCGCGCTGCTCGTCCCGGTCCTCGACCTGATCCCGCTCGCCGCGCTGGCCGCCCTGGTGATGGCGCTGGGCGTGCGGATGGTGAACGCGACCCATCTGCGTACCGTCACCCGGCACCGCGAGATCACGGTCTACGTGACGACGATCGCAGCGGTGGTGCTCGGCGGGGTGCTGGAGGGGGTCGCCATCGGCATCGCGGTGGCCGTGGCGATCGCCCTGCACCGGCTGGCCCGGACCCGGATCACGGTGGAGGTGCAGGGCGGGGTCCACCGGGTGTGGGCACGCGGGCAGCTGACCTTCCTCGCGGTGCCGCGGCTGAGCCGGGTGCTGAACCAGATCCCGCCCGGCGGGCGCGTGGTGGTGGAACTGGACGGCTCGTTCATGGACCACGCGGCGTACGAGACACTCCAGGACTGGCAGGACTCCCATCTGGTGCACGGGGGCTCCCTGGAGGTCACCGGCCGCTCCACCACCCGGACGGGCGGGGCGGCCCGCGCCGAGCGGTCCCCGCGGGGAGCCCAGCGCGGCGGACACCACTGCTGCCGCCCCTGGACCCCGTGGATGAACCACTGCGACCACCGGCCGGCGGCCGGCGGCACGATCCCCGGCGCGGCCACGGCCCCCGACGCGATGGAGGCGGTGGAGACGCCGGCCCCGCGCCGCCGCGGCGCCGGGCAACTGGCCAGCGGGATCAGCGCCTTCCAGCGGGACACCGCGCCGCACGTCCGCGAGGAACTGGCCCGGCTGGCCCGCGAAGGGCAGCGGCCCTCCCAGCTCTTCCTGACCTGTGCGGACTCACGCCTGGTGACCAGCATGATCACGGCCAGCGGCCCCGGCGACCTGTTCACGGTCCGCAATGTCGGCAACCTGGTCCCCCTGCCGGGCGCCGAGGCCGCGGACGACTCGGTCGCGGCGGCCATCGAGTACGCGGTCGACGTGCTCAAGGTGGACAGCATCACGGTGTGCGGGCATTCGGGCTGCGGAGCCATGCAGGCCCTGCTGAACTCCACGCCCGGGGCCCCGATGACCCCGCTGCGCCGGTGGCTGCGGCACGGGCTGCCCAGCCTGGAGCGGATGGCCAGCCGCCACCACCGCTGGGCCCGGATCGCGGGCCGGCTCCCGGCGGATGCCGTGGAGCAGCTGTGCCTGACCAACGTGGTGCAGCAGCTGGAGCACCTGCGGGCGCACGAGTCGGTGGCCCGGCGGCTCGCGGAGGGCACCCTGGAGCTGCACGGGATGTACTTCCACGTGGGCGAGGCCCAGGCCTATCTGCTGTCCGAAGGCGACGACTTCTTCGACTGCCGCGTGTTCGACAGCGTCGGACAACATGTCTGAATGATGACCGAATCGCCGTCACCGGCCGATCCGGATCAAGGACTGGACCGAACCGATACCCTCCGGTATCCGTGCCACGGAGTGGCCCCTTCCCGCACCCTGCAGCGGGAAGGGGCCACTCTGTGCGTGGGCCCGGCCGCGATATAGGTCTAAACCAATTTTCGGCTACCCCTTGTCACCGGGGCCGCTGACTGATGAGCTATGCCCGGGGACACAACGGACACCCTGGGAAAGGGAGATGTCGTGAGCAATGAAAGCCTGGCCAATCTGCTCAAGGAGGAGCGGCGGTTCGCACCGCCTGCCGATCTGGCCGCCGCCGCCAATGTGAAAGAGGCTGCGTACTCCGAGGCCGAGGCGGACCGGCTGGGCTTCTGGGCCACTCAGGCCCGCCGCCTGACCTGGGACGTCGAGCCGACCGAGACGCTCGACTGGACCAACCCGCCCTTCGCCAAGTGGTTCGCGGACGGCAAGCTGAACGTCGCGTACAACTGCGTGGACCGGCACGTCGAGGCCGGCAACGGCGACCGCGTCGCCATCCACTTCGAGGGCGAGCCCGGCGACAGCCGCGCGATCACCTACGCCGAGCTCAAGGACGAGGTCTCCAAGGCCGCCAACGCCCTGACCGAGCTGGGCGTCCAGGCCGGCGACCGGGTCGCGGTCTACCTGCCGATGATCCCCGAGGCGGTCGTCGCGATGCTCGCGTGCGCCCGCGTCGGCGCCGCGCACTCGGTGGTGTTCGGCGGCTTCTCCGCCGACGCCGTGGCCTCCCGCATCCAGGACGCCGACGCCAAGCTGGTCATCACCGCCGACGGCGGCTACCGCCGCGGCAACCCCAGCGCCCTCAAGCCCGCCATCGACGAGGCCGTCGCCAAGTGCCCGCAGGTCGAGCACGTGCTCGTCGTGCAGCGCACCGGCCAGGACACCGCCTTCACCGAGGGCCGCGACCTCTGGTGGCACGAGGTCGTCGGACGCCAGTCCGCCGAGCACACTCCGCAGGCCTTCGACGCCGAGCACCCGCTGTTCATCCTGTACACCTCCGGGACCACGGGTAAGCCCAAGGGCATCCTGCACACCTCCGGCGGCTACCTCACCCAGGCCGCGTACACCCACCACGCCGTCTTCGACCTCAAGCCGGAGAGCGACGTCTTCTGGTGCACCGCCGACATCGGCTGGGTGACCGGGCACTCGTACATCGTCTACGGGCCGCTCGCCAACGGTGCCACCCAGGTGATGTACGAGGGCACCCCGGACACCCCCCACCAGGGCCGGTTCTGGGAGGTCGTGCAGAAGTACGGTGTCACCATCCTCTACACCGCGCCCACGGCGATCCGTACGTTCATGAAGTGGGGCGACGACATCCCCGCGAAGTTCGACCTGTCGAGCCTGCGCGTGCTGGGCTCGGTCGGCGAGCCGATCAACCCCGAGGCGTGGGTCTGGTACCGCAAGCACATCGGCGGCGACCGCTGCCCGATCGTGGACACCTGGTGGCAGACCGAGACCGGCGCCATGATGATCTCCCCGCTGCCCGGCGTCACCGAGGCCAAGCCGGGCTCGGCGCAGCGCGCGCTGCCCGGGATCGGCGCCACGGTCGTGGACGACGAGGGCCACGAGGTCCCGGACGGCGGTGGCGGCTACCTGGTCCTCACCGAGCCGTGGCCGTCGATGCTGCGCACCATCTGGGGCGACGACCAGCGGTTCATCGACACCTACTGGTCCCGCTTCGAGGGCAAGTACTTCGCGGGCGACGGCGCCAAGAAGGACGAGGACGGCGACATCTGGCTGCTCGGCCGGGTGGATGACGTGATGCTGGTGTCGGGCCACAACATCTCGACCACCGAGGTGGAGTCGGCGCTCGTCTCGCACCCGTCGGTCGCCGAGGCGGCCGTGGTCGGCGCCAAGGACGAGACCACCGGCCAGGCCATCGTGGCCTTCGTGATCCTGCGCGGCAGCGCCTCCGAGACCGACACCCTGGTCGGCGAGCTCCGCAACCACGTGGGTGCCACGCTGGGCCCGATCGCCAAGCCGAAGCGGATCGTCCCCGTGCAGGAGCTGCCGAAGACCCGCTCGGGCAAGATCATGCGGCGTCTGCTGCGCGATGTCGCCGAGGACCGCGCGGTCGGCGACGTCACGACGCTGGCCGACTCCTCGGTCATGGACCTCATCCAGAGCAAGCTGCCGAGCGCGTCCAGCGAGGACTGAGCACGGGCCCGGCCGCACGGGCCGGGGACAGGCGAAGGGGCATTCGACGCATCGCGCCGGATGCCCCTTTCGCACATAAAGTGAAGATCGCCGGATTCGTCCTTGCGCGGCCCTGTAAAGTACGAGAAACGTCAAGAAAGCAAGTCCCCAGGGTGCGCCGGGAAGTCTGGTCGGCAACGAGCTCCGCCATGCCGTCCAACCACCCGGAGGTGTCCCGCCGTGGCCGCGCCCCGCCCCACCGACCGCCACAGCCGCAAGTTCCTCGGCAGGCTCTCCCTGCCCGAGCGGCGCTTCGTGGCCGACGCCCTGCGCGCCGAAACCGTCGGCGGAGTGATCCTCCTCGCGGCCGCGATCGCCGCCCTGCTATGGGCGAACATTCCTGCCCTGTCGGACAGCTATGCCGACGTCAGCGAGTTCCACATCGGCCCCGCCTCCCTCGGCCTGGACCTCTCGCTCCAGCACTGGGCGGCCGACGGCCTCCTGGCCATCTTCTTCTTCGTCGCGGGCATCGAGCTCAAGCGCGAGCTCGTCGCGGGCGACCTGCGCGACCCCAAGGCGGCCGCCCTCCCGGTGATCGCCGCCGTCTGCGGCATGGCCGCTCCGGCGCTGGTCTACGTACTGGTCAACACCGTCGGCGGCGGCTCGATGAACGGCTGGGCGGTCCCGACCGCCACCGACATCGCGTTCGCCCTCGCCGTCCTCGCGGTCATCGGCACCTCGCTGCCGTCCGCCCTGCGCGCCTTCCTGCTGACCCTCGCCGTCGTCGACGACCTCTTCGCCATCCTGATCATCGCGGTGTTCTTCACCAGCGAGATCGACTTCCCGGCCCTCGGTGGCGCGGCCGCCGGCCTCGTCCTGTTCTGGTTCCTGCTCCGCTGGGGCGTCCGCGGCTGGTACGTCTACGTCCCGCTCGCCCTGGTCATCTGGGGCCTGATGTACAACAGCGGAGTCCACGCCACCATCGCCGGCGTCGCCATGGGCCTGATGCTCCGCTGCTCCCGCAAGGAGGGCGAGGACACGTCCCCCGGCGAGCACATCGAGCACCTGGTCCGGCCGGTCTCGGCCGGCCTCGCCGTCCCGCTCTTCGCGCTGCTGTCCGCCGGGGTCTCCCTCTCCGACAAGGCGATCGCCCAGGTCTTCACCCGGCCCGAGACCCTCGGCGTCATCCTCGGCCTGGTCGTCGGCAAGGCCGTGGGCATCTTCGGCGGCACCTGGCTGGCCGCCCGTTTCACCAGAGCCGAGCTGGGCGGGGACCTGGCCTGGCCGGACGTGCTCGCGGTGGCCTCCCTCGCCGGGATCGGCTTCACCGTCTCGCTCCTCATCGGCGAACTCGCCTTCGCCGGCGACGAGACCCTCACCGCCGAGGTCAAGGCCGCCGTCCTGATCGGCTCCCTCGTCGCCGCAGTCGTCGCGAGCGCCATGCTCAAGCTCCGCAACCGCACGTACAGGGCGCTCACCGAGGACGAGGAGCGCGACGAGGACCTCGACGGCATCCCGGACGTCTACGAGCAGGACAACCCGGAGTACCACCTGCGGATGGCGAAGATCTACGAGGAGAAGGCCGCCGAGCACCGCCGCAGGGCCGAGACCGCAGCGGCCGCCGCGCTCAAAGCGGCAGCCGGGTCCAGCGCCGAGGGCGACCGTCCGGCATGATCTGAACTGACGCCGTGGCGGGCGCAGGACAGCCGCCGCCCGCGGCGCCGACAGCAGACGACGGCAGATGACAGAGGGAGAGAGCGATGAGCGCAGTGGACCAAGGGGCGCAAGGAGCCGAGCGCACACTCGGCCAGCTGGTCGCCTCGGCCACCGCCGAGATGTCCGCCCTGGTGCACGACGAGATCGCCCTCGCCAAGGCGGAGATCCGCCAGGACGTCAGGCGTGCGGCCATCGGCGGCACCGCCATCTCGATCGCAGGCGTGTTCGCACTGTTCTCCCTGCCGGTGCTGAGCTTCGCCGCGGCGTACGGGATCCACAACCTCGGGCTCGGGCTCGCCTGGTCCTTCCTCATCGTCGGCGTGGCGTTCCTGCTGCTCGCGGGCCTGCTGGCGCTGATCGCCGTGTCGAAGTTCAAGAAGGTCAAGCCGCCGGAGATGACCATCGCATCGGTCAAGCAGACCGCGGCGGTCGTCGGGACCGTCAAGCCGCACCCGCGGTCGGTGAGTGACCAGGCCGTGGGTGTGGCACGCTCGTCCTCATGACAGCGCCCTTGCCGGACTCCAGCACTCCGCCCACCGCCGCGACGGCGGTCAGGATCGACGTGCCCGGCGGGAGGGCGGTGACGCACCGGGACGTCGCGGCCAACGGGGCCCGGTTCCACGTCGCCGAGCTCGGTGACGGGCCGCTGGTACTGCTGTTGCACGGCTTCCCGCAGTTCTGGTGGACGTGGCGGCATCAGCTGACCGCGCTCGCCGACGCCGGGTACCGGGCGGTCGCGATGGACCTGCGCGGCGTGGGCGGCAGCGACCGCACCCCGCGCGGCTACGACCCCGCCAACCTGGCGCTCGACATCACCGGGGTCGTACGGTCCCTCGGCGAGCCGGACGCCGCCCTCGTGGGACACGACCTGGGCGGCTACCTCGCCTGGACCGCAGCGGTCATGCGCCCCAAGCTGGTGCGCCGACTCGTGGTCTCCTCGATGCCGCACCCGCGGCGCTGGCGCTCGGCGATGCTGTCCGACTTCGGCCAGACCCGGGCGAGTTCGCACATCTGGGGCTTCCAGCGGCCGTTCATCCCCGAGCGGCAGCTCGTCGCCGACGACGGGGCGCTCGTGGCGGAGCTGATCCGGGACTGGTCCGGGCCCGTGCCCCCCGAGGAGGCGGACCTCGACGTGTACCGGCGGGCGATGTGCATCCCGTCGACCGCGCACTGCTCGATCGAGCCGTACCGCTGGATGATGCGCTCGATGGCCCGGCCCGACGGGCTCCAGTTCAACCGCAGGATGAAGCGGCCCGTGCGCGTGCCGACGCTGCACCTGCACGGCTCGCTCGACCCGGTGATGCGGACCCGGAGCGCCGCCGGCTCCGGCGAGTACGTCGAAGCCCCGTACCGGTGGCGGCTGTTCGACGGCCTCGGGCACTTCCCGCACGAGGAGGATCCCGCCGCCTTCTCGACCGAGCTGGTGAACTGGCTCAAGGACCCCGAGCCGGACCGCTGAGCAGACGGAAGCGCCTGACCAGCCGTCAGCACCGGCCGTACGACAGCCAGTGCGACAGTCTTACGGGTATTCAATTGCCCGGCGCATAGGCCAATTGGCCGCCCCGGACGGGGTTACCGACCTTGGGGCCCGGGCACAGCTCGTTGTATGGGCTGGACGCACGACTACGGTGACACCGCACGCGAACGCCGCCCGGCAGCGACGCCGGGCCTGCACGGGAGGACGGGCCGGGACGGCCACGACCCCCGCCTCGGGATTCCGCGCATCCTGCGCCGCCGGGCCCGCTGGGTCTCGGCGCGCCTGCGGCACCCACGGACGTAGCCGAAGCCGCGCCCCGCTCCGTACGGATCAGAGGGCGCAGCCCTGGCTGTCGACCCGCCGGTCGGCGACCTTCCCGATCCGGATGTCGTCGCGGACCTCGTCCGCCGTCAGCACGTAACCGGTGTTCGGGTCGTCGAGCGACTTCGCGAAGACGACCCCGTACACCTTCCCGTCGGGCGTCAGCAGCGGGCCGCCGGAGTTGCCCTGGCGGACGGTCGCGTACAGGGAGTAGACGTCGCGGCGGACGGTGCCGCGGTGGTAGATGTCCGGGCCGTTGGCGTTGATCCGGCCGCGGACGCGTGCCGCGCGGACGTCGTACGCGCCGTTCTCCGGGAAGCCGGCGACGATCGCGTCGCTGCTGCTCACCGCGTCCTTCTCGGTGAACTCCAGCGCGGGCGCCTTCAGCTTGGGCACGTCCAGGATGGCGATGTCGCGCTCCCAGTCGTAGAGCACGACCTTGCCGTCGTAGAGCTTGCCCTCGCCGCCGATCTGCACGGTCGGCTCGCCGACCCCGCCGACGACGTGCGCGTTGGTCATCACCTTGCCGGGTGCGAAGACGAAGCCGGTGCCCTCCAGGACCTTGCTGCAGCTCGGCGCGGTACCGACGACCTTCACGATCGAACGCTTGGCCGCCGCGGTGACGGGGCTGCGGGCGAGCGCCGGGTCGGGCGCCTTCACCTCGGTGATCGGCTCGTTGGAGAACGGGCTGAAGACCTGCGGGAAGCCGCTGCGCGCGAGAGTGGAGCTGAAGTCCGAGAACCAGGTGTTGGCCTGGGCGGGGAGCACCCGCGAGACGCCGAGCAGCACCTTGGAGTTGCGGACCTCCCTGCCCAGCGTGGGAAGTGACGTCCCGGCGAGCGCCGAGCCGATCAGCCACGCCACCAGCAGCATCGCGACGACGTTGACCAGCGCTCCGCCGGTCGCGTCGACCACGCGGGCCGGTGACCACGTGATGTGGCGACGCAGCCGGTTGCCCAGATGGGTGGTGAGGGCCTGCCCGATCGAGGCACAGACGATGATCACGACGACGGCGATCACGACGACTGTGGTGGAGACCTGGGTGCCGTTGTCGGTCACCCGGTCCCAGAGCAGCGGGAGCAGGGACACGGCGACGAGGCCACCGCCGAGGAAGCCGATCACCGACAGGATGCCGACGACGAACCCCTGGCGGTAGCCGACGATCGCGAACCACACGGCGGCGACCAGCAACAGGATGTCCAGCACGTTCACGAGGGTCACCGTCTCATGCGCGCCAGTCGAGCGGGACCTGCCTCGATCGGTCCCAGGGGCGCTCCCATCCCGCGAAATGCAGCAGCCGGTCGATCACCCCGGCGGTAAAACCCCAGACCAGAGCCGATTCGACGGTGAAAGCGGGGCCCAGATGGCCGCTTGGGTGGAGGGCCATGACGCGATGATCGGGGTCCGTGAGATCCGACACGGGAACCGTGAAGACGCGGGCGGTCTCGGCCGGGTCCACGGCGCCGACCGGGCTGGGATCGCGCCACCAGCCGAGCACCGGGGTCACGACGAACTCGCTGACCGGGATGTAGAGGCGGGGCAGCACGCCGAAGAGCTGGACGCCGGCCGGGTCGAGCCCGGTCTCCTCCTCGGCCTCGCGCAGGGCGGCGCGCAGCGGGCCGGTGGTGTGCGGATCGCCGTCCTCCGGGTCGAGGGCGCCGCCCGGGAACGAGGGCTGGCCGGGGTGCGAGCGCAGGCTCCCGGCGCGCTCCATCAGCAGCAGTTCCGGGCCGCTGGGGCCCTCGCCGAAGAGGATCAGCACGGCGGACTGGCGGCCGCGGCCGTCCTCGGGCGGCAGGAAGCGGCTCAGCTGGGTCGGCCGGACCGTCCGCGCGGCCTCCACGACGGGATCGAGCCACTGCGGCAGCCCCTGGCGGCTCACGCGCGGACCGTCCTGGTCCGCGTACGGGTTGCCCCGCGTCTTGCCCTGCTGCGGCGGCGCGTCCGCCTGGGCCACGCCGCTCTCGTCCCGCGCTCCGCGCGTCATAGGCACCCCTGCTCCCTGCCGTCGCCGACACCGTTGCCGTCCTGTACGGGGACAACGCAGCCCCGGGCCGGATTCGTTCCTCCGCGGGCCGCCGTGCGGCGGCCCGCGGCCGTGCTCAGGAGACCGCCTGGCCGTCGGCCAGCGGCTCGGCCGGCAGGCCCGGGTAGTCCGGCGGCGGGCTCAGCCGCTGGCCGGGCCGGCCGCCCTTCTCGTACTTGAGCAGCTTCTTCGCCTTCTCCGGGTCCGTCTCGCCCTCCCCGTACGCGGGGCACAGCGGGGCGATCGGGCAGGCGCCACAGGCGGGCCTGCGGGCGTGGCAGATCCGGCGGCCGTGGAAGACGACGCGGTGCGAGAGCATCGTCCACTCGCTCTTCGGGAAGATCGCGCAGATCTCCGCCTCGACCTTCTCCGGGTCCTCCTGCTCGGTCCACTTCCATCGGCGCACCAGCCGGCCGAAGTGGGTGTCCACGGTGATGCCCGGGACGCCGAACGCATTGCCGAGCACCACGTTGGCCGTCTTCCGGCCGACGCCGGGCAGCTTGACCAGATCCTCGATCCGGCCCGGGACCTCGCCGTCGAAGTCGTCCCGCAGGGCCTGGGAGAGGCCGAGCAGGGACCGCGCCTTCGCCCGGAAGAACCCGGTCGGCCGGATGATCTCCTCCAGTTCCTCGGGCACCGCCGCGGCCATGTCCTCGGGGGTCGGGTAGGCGGCGAACAGGGCCGGGGTCGTCTGGTTCACGCGCAGGTCGGTGGTCTGGGCGGAGAGGACCGTGGCGACCAGCAGCTCGAAGGGATTCCGGAAGTCGAGCTCGGGATGGGCGTACGGGTAGATCTCGGCCAGCTCGCGGTTGATGCGCCGGGCCCGGCGCACCATCGCGAGGCGCGACTCGGGGGGCTTGCCTCGCACAGCCGCCCCGTCCTTGCTGACCTTGCTCTCTGCCATGACCGAAGGCTACGCCGGATGTCCGTCCGGCCGGGGGGATTCACCGCGCCCGGCCGGGAGCGGTGCCGGGCCTTCAACGCCCGGCGGGGTCCTCCGCTTCAGCGGACCGGTAGACCCGCTGATCTCCGTACTGGACGGCGAAGACGGTTCCGGAGTCATGTGCGGTGTTCGTCTGCTCGCCGGCCCGTGGACGGCGGTCGTGCGAAGGGGCGCCGTCGGCACCTGCCACCAGCCGGGTGAGGGGCTCCAGGCACGAGGGATCCTCGCGCAGCATCGCCGCCAGTTCCAGGGCCCAGGATCCGAGCAGCGCCCGCCGGGCCTCATCGGGGTCGGCGGATTCCCGTACGAGTGCGGCATTGCGGTCCAGCAGGCCCTCGACCGCGACGCGCCGCCTCCGGCCGGCCCTGCGGAAGAGGCCGAGGACGCTGCTCCTGGCGCCCTGCCACAGGTCCGTGGCCATCGCCGAGACCAGCACCGCGGCGGCTGCTTCCGCCAGCGCGGTCAGCTCGTCGTCCATGCGTGCCCCCTCACGGCTCACGGGTGATGTTGATGTGCTGGACACCGCTCTGGAGCGCGTTGACGGTGCCGTGTCCCGACGCTTTGTTGACCATCTTCAAGCGGCCGGGCGTCCGTGGGCCGTCCGCGGCGGCCGCCTCGGCGCCGGCTTCGGCTTCGGGCGTCTGCGGCACCACCACCGGCTGCCCGGGCACATGGAGCCAGGCATCCGCGGTGTACTCCTTCGCCGTGAAGGTGACCTTGCGGAAATCGTCCGGCTCGATTCCGGGATGACCGTGCGGCACCGTCTCCTCGTAGAAGTGCTGCGACAGGAGGAGCACCGCCGGCGTGGTCTGCGGTGCCCGCGCCAGGGCGGACCGGGCCGGGGCCGCGTCCAGGAGCCGCGCGAGGACTTCGAGCGGACGGCCGCAGACCTCGCCGTCCCGGCCGAGGTGGACGTCGCCGGCGTGCAGGGCGATCCTGACGCGGATCCGCGTGGCCGGACCGGCGGTCCGGTTGTGGGCGCGGAGCCGGGCCGCGAGCTCGTGCACCAGCGGGTGGACGAGCCTGGTCTTGCGCACACCGGCCGGCGGGACGACCCGCAGCCCGTCGCCCAGGTCTTCGCGCAGGCAGGACTCCCAGGCGATCCCGCTCTGCTCGAACGACGCCCGGAGGGCCGTGGACAGCACCTCGCGGATCGCCAGGAGCGCGAGGTTGCCACGGCCTGCGGAGCGCTCGATGTCGACGGCCAGCACGGCCCGGTATGCCCACTCTCGATCCACTCGGTCCTCCTCGGGAACGAACTCCACTGTTCCCCGGGCGCGCGGCGGACATCCCGTCGCAGTACGAGATCCCACGCGATCGCCGGGAACCAGAGTTGGCATGCACATCGCCTACGACGCTGCTGCGACCCATACTTGTCCCGGTGACGGAACGCCGTGCGTTCGGGCGATGCGGGGAGCGGGGCAATGACCACGGTCGACAGGGGTACGGGCCGCAGCACACGCGGGCAGTGGCAGCAGCGCGGAGAGCAGGTCTGGCCGCCGTCGAGCCTGCTGGGCGGCTTACCGCCGGCCTCACGCGACCGGCTGCTCGCGCTGGGGGCCCTCACGCGTTACCCGGCCGACCGCGTGCTCATGCGGGAAGCCGAGCAGACCGACTTCGTCCTGATCCTGCTCGACGGGGTGGTCAAGGTGACAGGCCGCACCCATGACAACCGAGAGGCCCTGCTGGCCGTCCGGATGGGCGGGGACCTGGTCGGCGAACTCGCCGCCATGGACGGCCGGCCCCGATCGGCAACGGTCACCACCTGCGGACCCGTCGCCGCCCGAGCGGTCACCCGCGGCGACTTCCTCGACTGCACGCGGCGGGATCCCCACACCGCGCAGGCCGTCAGCGAGTCCATCGTGACGAAGCTGCGCGTCGCCAACTCCCACCGCATCGACTTCACCGGCTGCGACGTGCCGACCCGGCTGGCCCGAGTGCTCCACCAGATCGCGGTGACCTACGGAGAACCCGCAGGCAGGGGAGCCGTGATCCGCTGGCCGATCACCCAGCCCGAGCTCGCCACCCTGTCCGGCGCGGCCGAGCCCACCGTCCACAAAGCCCTGCGCGGGCTCCGCACCAGGGGCGTGGTCTCCACGGGCTACCGCACCATCCGGGTCCAGGACCTCGCCCTGCTGAGGGACATCGCCTTCTCCTAGCCGGGAGCCCGCAAACAGTCGTACGACGGTTTCCCTGCACCGCGACGTCGCTAGCGTCGGCCACATGCGGGCCGGAGCGCCCGGGCAGCGGCGATTCCTACGACGGGGAAAGCGGTATGGCCATGGATGAGGCGGACGGAGCGGCCGCGACGACGGGCGGCCGTGAGCAGGACACCTCCGGCGAGGGCGCGGGAGCCGTCCATCGGATCGACATCGGAGGCAGCCCCCGCGGGCCCGTGGTGGCGGGCAACCACAACCTCGTGGTCGACGCCCAGCACGGCTCGACCGTGACCCTGCTGGTGGAGCGGGAACGGCCCCGTCCGGAGCGCCGGCCGCGGGTCGAACTGCTGCCCCGGGTGCAGCAGGAACCGGTCGGCCGGGGACCTGTGGTCACGGCTCTGGCCGACGCCATCGGCGCCGGCGGACTGGTGCAGCTGTACGGTCCGCCCGGCATCGGCACCAGCCTGGTCCTGCGGCATGCGGTACGGCGTCTCGCACCGGGCCCGGACGGAGTGTTGTACCTGAACGCGGCCCACCGCGAGGTGGGCGACCTCGCGCAGGAGATCTTCGAAGCCTGCTACGACAGCCCGGGGTACGCCCCTTCGGACACGGAGCTGCGCCGGCTCATGGCCGGCGTGCGGGTGACCGTCTACATCGACAACGCCGATCTGGGCCGCGAACAACTGCTGGCGCTCGCGGACATCGCGCAGGACGCCGTCTTCGTCTTCGCGAGCCACAGCAGGTCCCTGCTGGGCGACGACGGCACGGCACTGGAGATGCGGGGACTGGACGTCGCGGCGGCCATCGAGCTCTTCGCCCGGGAGCTTCGCCGCCCGCTGGACGAGGGCGAGACCGCCGCCGCCACCTCCCTGTGGGAAGCCGCGGAGGGGCGGCCGCTCCAGCTGCTGCGCGCGGCCTCGCTGGCCCGGCCCGGCTCCGCGGGCGAGGCGAGGCTGCCCCGGCCCGGCGAGGTCGCCGATCTGGTCCCGCTGCTGCTCGGCCGACTCGACGCGGAGGCGACCAGCGTGGTGCACCTCCTGGCGACGCTGGGCGGCGTCGAGCTGGACCCGGTGCACATCGGCGCGATCACGGAGGTGGCCGACGCGGCCGGGACCTGCGACCGCCTGGTCCGCCTGGGGCTGCTGCTGGCCGAGGAGCACGGGTACCGCTGCGCTCCCGACACCGCACCCGCGCTGCATCAGCGGCTTCCCGAGCCTTTCTCCGTCGACCAGATATGCCGGTACTTCGCCCGCTGGGCGACGCGGCCGACCACGATGCCCGTTCAGGTCGCCGAGCACGGTCCGGCCCTGGAGCGGGCCGCCGCGCTGGCCGAGCTGGCCGGGCGCCCGGATCTCGCGGTCCGGGTCGCGCGGTCCGCGTCGCCGGCCCTGGCGCGCTCGCTGCGGTTCGGCGCCTGGGCCCGGCTGCTCGGCCGCGGCTGGACCGCCGCACGGAGCGCGGGGGACCGGCGCGCCGAGGCCTACTTCACGCACGAGGAGGGCATCCGGAACCTGTTGACGGGCCGCCGTGTGATGGCCGGGGTGCTCCTGGCCGAGGCATTGGTGCTGTGGCGGCAGCTCGGCGACGGGCAGGGGGTCAACGCCGCCCTGCACGCCCATCAGTACGCCCCTCCGATGACCCCCACACCACCCGCACCGCCCGCCCCTGCGGCGCCCCCGGTGCACGACGGCGGTGCCACGGCCGCGCACGGCGCGGGCAGCGCACACAGCGCGGCGGCGCCCCCCGTCCACGACGGCGGCGCCACGGCCGCACACAGCGCGGGCAGCGCACACAGCGCGGCGGCGCCCCCCATCCACGACGGTGGTGCCACGGCCGCGCACACGGCCGCCGGCCATGCCACCACGGCCGCGCACACCACCACGACCCCGTCCGCGGCAGCCCACATGACGAGCCTCTCCCACGCGCCGGCCGGGCACGGCGCGGTGTCGCTGGTGCCGCACGCCGCGGGCCACGCCGCCGCCGGTTCGATCGGCACCGCCGGCGCCGGCGCAGCCGCCGCGACCGGGGCGGGTGCCGCCGGTGCCACCGGTACGGCGGTCGCCGTCGGCACCACGGTCCTCACGGCCAAGGCCGTCGTCACCCTGGTCCTCGCGGTGATCGCCGTCGTCCTCGCCGCCGCCATCGGCAGTGGCTCCTTCGACCCGGAGGACACCTCCGCCGGCGGCACCGACCTCGCCGGGGTGTGGAACACGGAAGGGGGAGCCGTCAGGATCGCCGCATCCGGCTCCGGCACGTACACGGCGCCGGACGGCTGCGGCGGGAGCGTCGAATTCACCGGCAGCGCCGGTACGTACAGCGCTCCGTGGCCGATGTACGACAAGGACAAGGGCCCGTGCTCCCGCCTCGGCACCGGCCTCATCACCGTCTCCGTCTCTCCCGACGGATCAACGGCACGCGTCTCGGAGACGGCGCCATCGGACCTCAACCTGACCTGCTTCAACTGCGGATTGTTCACGTGGACCCGCTTGTCCTCGAAGTAGCGGCCCCGCCCCCCGAATCCAGCTCTGCGAAGGAGTCCCGAACATGGCATCCACATCAGGCGACCGGTTCACGGTCAGCATCGGCGGCGATGCGACCGGCCCCGTCGTGGTCGGCCACGAGAACACCGTCGAGACCGGCCCGCAGCAGCCCGCCGCCCCGTCCACCGACACCACGGCCGACGCGCCCCCGGCCGACGGCTCCCCCGAGCCCGCCGCGAGCCAGACCAACACGGCGGACGGGCACAGCAACCTGTTCACGGTCATGGAGGGCGACATCCACATCCACCACGACGGCCCTTCCGCGTCCGAGGAGGACTGACCCCCTCGGGTTCTTTCTTGGCCGAAGCTTTGCCCGGCGGTCGGGGCGGGGGCTGTGAGAGCTTCTTGGTAGCCTTCTCGGGGGCATGTTCGCCCACAGCTGAATCGACTGGGCGTGTCACTCCCCCGAACCCCTTGGCCTGTGCTCTCACCGGCCTGTTGGACACCCGGACGGCCCGAGGCCGGGTGCTGAAACCCGCCCGGACCTCAGGTAACACCGATCCGATTGGCCTCTCGCCGCACAGCACGCCCGTACGTCCGGCATCCTTGTGATTGATCGCACTGTTTGAGCCGTCCGGCAAAATGGGGAGCACGGTTCCCTGAGCTGGTCGACAGTAGGAGAGAGACTCGTGGACGACGTTCTGCGGCGCGCCCCGCTCTTCGCGGCGCTCGATGACGAGCAGGCCGCGGAGCTCCGCGCCTCCATGGGCGAGGTGACCCTCGCACGCGGTGACGCCCTGTTCCACGAGGGCGACCCCGGCGACCGGCTGTATGTCGTGACCGAGGGCAAGGTGAAGCTCCACCGCACCTCCCCCGACGGCCGCGAGAACATGCTGGCCGTCCTCGGCCCCGGCGAGCTGATCGGCGAGCTGTCGCTCTTCGACCCGGGCCCGCGCACCGCCACCGCCACCGCCCTGACCGAGGTCAAGCTGCTCGGCCTCGGCCACGGCGACCTCCAGCCCTGGCTCAACGCCCGGCCCGAGGTCGCGACCGCGCTGCTGCGCGCGGTGGCACGGCGCCTGCGCAAGACCAACGACCAGATGTCCGACCTGGTCTTCTCCGATGTCCCGGGCCGTGTCGCCCGCGCCCTCCTGGACCTGTCGCGCCGCTTCGGCGTGCAGTCCGAGGAAGGCATCCACGTCGTCCACGACCTGACCCAGGAAGAGCTGGCCCAGCTGGTCGGCGCCTCCCGCGAGACGGTCAACAAGGCCCTCGCGGACTTCGCGGGCCGCGGCTGGCTGCGCCTGGAGGCCCGCGCGGTCATCCTGCTGGACGTGGAACGCCTGGCGAAGCGGTCCCGCTGACCGCGGTTTCGCTGTGCGTGGAGGGGTTCCGCCCTACCGGGCGGGGCCCCTCCGTGCGTTTCGCCTGCGGCACCGCTGCGCAAGCGTCCCCGGCTTCGCCGGACTCTCGGGGCTCCGCCCCGCACCCCGCGCCCCGCGCCTCAAACGCCGGCGGGGCCGGATGCGGCGGCCGGGATAATGGGGCCATGGAGCACAGGGGGATGGACGCGTCCGGGTACTTCCGGCGCGAGGGGTCGCTCGGCCTGGTGCAGGACGCCTTCGCGCCGCTCGTCGCCGCCGCGCGCGAGCGGACCGGCGAGGCGTACGGGCAGCGGCTGCACAGCGCGTACCTGTACGGATCCGTGCCGCGCGGAACGGCGCGCCCGGGGCGCTCCGACCTCGACCTGCTGCTCGCCCTCCACCACGAGCCCTCCGACGAGGACCGGGACACCGCCGAGGTGCTGGCGCGCGGGTTCGACGAGGACTTCCCCGAGATCGACGGCGTCGGCGTCCTGCTCTACGGCAAGGACCGGCTGCTGAGCGAGCAGGAACGTTTCGATCTGGGCTGGTTCCTCGCCTGCCTGTGCACCCCGCTGCTCGGCGCGGACCTGGCCGAGCACCTCCCCCGCTACCGTCCGGACAGCCTGCTCGCCCGGGAGACCAACGGCGACCTGGCCTCCCTGCTCCCCCGGTGGCGGGCCAGGATGCAGGCCTCTTCGACCCCCGCCGAGTACCGCAGGCTCAGCCGGCACTTCTCGCGGCACCTGGTGCGCACCGGGTTCACGCTCGTGATGCCCCGGTGGGGCGGCTGGACCAGCGATCTCGCCGAGTCCGCGGAGATCTTCGGGCGGTACTACCCGGAGCGCGCGGCGCAGATGCGCGCCGCGGCCGCGGTGGCGCTCGATCCGGACGGGGACCCGGCCGTGCTGCACGCGTACCTGGACGACCTCGGGCCGTGGCTCGCGGACGAGTACACGGCCCGGCACGGGACCAAGTCGCCCCGCTGACACGTCACACCCGCACGGCTAGACGTCGGTCAGGGCCTCGACCGCCTGCTTCGCCTCGGCCAGGCCCGCCCCGGTGACCCGCCGGTAGACGCGGATGGCGTCGACGGTGCGCCCGTCGCGCGCCAGCGCCCGTACCTCGTCCAGCCCGGCCGGCTCGGGCTCCTCGATGCCGAAGTGGTCCAGCAACAGGCCCAGCCGCCGCTCCAGGCGCTCCGAGCGCCGCTCCAGGGCCTTCATCCGCAGGGTCGCCGTCGAGGTGATCCAAGCGGCCGTGCCAAGGAGCGCGAGCAGCAGGAAAAGCGTGTTCATTCGGGTCCCCCCGGGATCAGTCCGTGATCTTGAAGGTACTCCAGCTGCGCCCGTACGGACCACTCCGCGGCCGGCCACAGCGAGCGGTCCACGTCCGCGTAGACATGGGCGACGACCTCCGCGGGGGTGGCGTAGCCGTTCTCGACGGCCGTCTCGACCTGGGCGAGGCGGTGCGCCCGGTGGGCCAGGTAGAACTCCACCGCTCCCTGTGCGTCGTCGAGGACCGGGCCGTGACCCGGGAGCACCGTGTGCACGCCGTCGTCGACGGTCAGCGAGCGCAGCCGGCGCAGGGAGTCCAGGTAGTCGCCGAGGCGGCCGTCGGGGTGGGCCACAACGGTGGTGCCGCGGCCGAGGATCGTGTCGCCGGTCAGGACGGCGCGGTCGGCGGGCAGGTGGAAGCAGAGCGAGTCGGCGGTGTGGCCGGGGGTCGGCACCACGCGCAGCTCCAGGCCGCCGGTCCGGATCACGTCGCCGGCGCCGAGCCCCTCGTCCCCGAGGCGCAGGGCGGGGTCCAGGGCGCGGACCTTGGTACCCGTGAGCTCGGCGAACCGGCCGGCGCCCTCGGCGTGGTCGGGATGGCCGTGGGTCAGGAGGGTCAGCGCGATCCGCTTGCCCGCCTGCTCGGCGGCCTCCACGACCGCGCGCAGATGGGTCTCGTCCAGGGGGCCGGGATCGATGACGACGGCTTCCGCGGAGCCGGGCTCCGAGACGAGCCAGGTGTTGGTGCCGTCCAGGGTCATCGCGGAGGCGTTGGGGGCCAGGATGTTGACCGCGCGGGCGGTGGCGCGCCCTGAGGAGACGATTCCGCGGGGCTGTCCGGGCAGGGCGGCGGCGTTCGTCACGGGGTGCCTCCGAGGCGGACGTGCTTGGTGAACTCGTCGTGGCCCGGCCAGCTGAGCACCACTTCGCCGTTCTCCAGCGAGGCCTCGGCCAGTACGGGCGTCAGGTCCTGGGCGGCGGCCGCGGTGAGGGCGTCGCCGGCACTCCCGTACGGCTCCAGGGAGCGCAGCGTGGAGATGGTGGGCGGCATCATCAGCAGCTCGCCCCTGTCGTAGCCGGCGGCGGCGTCCGCGGGGCGGATCCAGACGGTCCGGTCGGCCTCGGTGGAGGCGTTGCGGGTGCGCTGGCCCTCCGGTAGGGCGGCGACGAAGAACCAGGTGTCGTAGCGGCGGGGCTCGAACTCCGGGGTGATCCAGCGGGCCCAGGCGCCGAGCAGGTCGGAGCGCAGCCGCAGGCCGCGACGGTCGAGGAACTCGGCGAAGGACAGCTCGCGGGCGACGAGGGCCGCACGGTCGGCCTCCCAGTCGTCGCCGGTGGTGTCCCCGACGACGGTGCCGGGGGTCTCGCCGGCGAGCAGGACGCCCGCCTCCTCGAAGGTCTCGCGGACGGCGCCGCAGACGATCGCCTGGGCGGTGCGGGGGTCGGTGGCGAGGCGGCCGGCCCAGTCCTCGCGGCTCGGGCCGGCCCAGCCGACGAGGTGGTCCCCGTCGCGGGGGTCGACCCCGCCGCCGGGGTAGGCGTACGCGCCGCCCGCGAAGGCCATGGAGGCCTTGCGGCGCAGCATGTGCACGGCGGGGCCGGCGGGGGTGTCGCGGAGCAGCATGACGGTGGCGGCGCGTCTGGGTTCCACCGGGGTGAGGGAACCGTCCATGAGCGCGCGGATCCGGTCGGGCCACTCGGGCGGGTACCACTGCCCGCCGGCGGGGGTGGAGCCGTGCGTTCCGTGTGTCTGCTGCTGTCCCTGCTCACCGTTCGGCATGGCGGGATGCTACGGCCATCCGGCCCGATGTTCGAGGCCCCACCCGGCCGGATGCGCGGCGGGGCACGGCCGGGGACAGGGGGAAACCGGAGGCGAACGGGGGGGGCGAGCGCGTGGACGCGTCAGCCCCCGCCGGGGAGCGGCAGGGGCTGACGGGGAAGAGGCGGGGAAGAGGTACCGGTGCCGGTCAGGCCTCGGGGAGGACCTCGACCTGGATCTCGACCTCGACCGGGGCGTCCAGCGGGAGCACCGCCACGCCGACCGCGCTGCGGGCGTGCACGCCCTTTTCGCCGAGCACCTCGCCCAGCAGCTCGCTCGCACCGTTCAGCACGCCCGGCTGGCCCGTGAAGTCCGGGGCCGACGCCACGAAGCCGACGACCTTCACGACCCGCGCGATCTTGTCGAGGTCGCCGATCACGGACTTCACCGCGGCCAGGGCGTTCAGCGCGCAGGTCGCGGCCAGCTGCTTGGCCTGCTCCGCCGAGACCTCGGCGCCGACCTTGCCGGTGACCGGCAGGCTGCCCTTGACCATCGGGAGCTGGCCCGCGGTGAACACGTAAGCGCCCGACCGCACGGCCGGCTGGTACGTGGCCAGCGGCGGGACGACCTCGGGCAGGGTCAGGCCGAGCTCGGCCAGCTTCGCCTCGACAGCGCCGCTCATGCCTTCTCCCGCTTGAGGTAGGCCACGAGCTGCTCGGGGTTGTTCGGGCCGGGCACGACCTGGACGAGCTCCCAGCCGTCCTCGCCCCAGGTGTCCAGGATCTGCTTGGTGGCGTGGACCAGCAGCGGGACCGTCGCGTATTCGAACTTCTTGGTCATGGGGGCGAGCGTAACGCCTGTTGCGCCGTGCCTCGCCCCGGCCGGAGGCCGGTGGGGGTACCTGCCGCCGGCGGCGGGGGAGAGCCTCATGCGCGGCTTGAGAGGCGAGTGGTTAGGCTCAGAGGCTGTGAGCAGGCTCCAGGTGGTCAGCGGCAAGGGCGGAACCGGAAAGACCACGGTCGCCGCGGCACTCGCGCTCGCCCTCGCGCGCGAGGGCGGACGGACTCTTCTGGTCGAGGTCGAGGGCAGGCAGGGGATCGCGCAGCTCTTCGGGGCGGAGGCGCTCCCGTACGAGGAGCGGAAGATCGCCGTCGCCTCGGGCGGTGGTGAGGTGTTCGCGCTGGCCATCGATGCCGAGCGGGCCCTGCTGGACTACCTCCAGATGTTCTACAAGCTCGGCTCCGCCGGGCGCGCCCTCAAGAAGCTCGGCGCCATCGACTTCGCGACGACCATCGCGCCCGGGCTGCGGGACGTGCTGCTGACCGGCAAGGCGTGCGAGGCGGTCCGGCGCAAGGACAAGGCCGGCCGCTACGTCTACGACCACGTGATCATGGATGCGCCGCCCACCGGGCGGATCACCCGCTTCCTGAACGTCAACGACGAGGTGGCGGGGCTGGCCCGGTTCGGGCCGATCCACAACCAGGCGCAGGCCGTCATGAAGGTCCTCAAGTCCCCGGAGACGGCCGTCCACCTGGTCACGCTCCTGGAGGAGATGCCCGTCCAGGAGACCGCCGACGGGATCGCCGAACTCGAAGAGGCCGGACTGCCCGTGGGGCGGGTCGTCGTCAACATGGTGCGGCCGCACCACTTGGACGAGGACGCCCTGAGCGCCGCCGCCGGCGAGCACCGGGCCGGCGTGGCCAAGGCCCTGTCCCGGGCGGGCCTGGGCGGCGCGCGCCGAGGCGGGCTCGCGGAGCGGCTGGTGGACCCGCTGCTCGCACAGGCCGCCGAGCACGCGAGCCGCGTGGAGCTGGAGCGCGCGCAGCGCACCGTACTGGAGCAGTTGGACGTGGCGACGTACGAACTCCCCCTGCTCGGCTCGGGGATGGATCTGGCCGGGCTGTACGAGCTGGCCTCGGAGCTGCGGAAGCAGGCGGGCGAGGAATGAGCGGGGCCACCAGGAGCACCGACGTGAACGTGGGCATCGGCATGGACACTCCCCCGCGATTGGCCGTGGACCGGCTGCTCGACGATCACACGACGCGGATCATCGTCTGCTGCGGCGCGGGCGGGGTCGGCAAGACGACGACCGCCGCGGCCCTGGGCGTACGGGCGGCGGAGCGCGGGCGGAAGGTGGTCGTGCTGACCATCGACCCGGCGCGGCGGCTCGCCCAGTCGATGGGGATCGACTCGCTGGACAACACCCCGCGCAAGGTGAAGGGGGTCGACGGCGGCGAACTGCACGCCATGATGCTCGACATGAAGCGGACGTTCGACGAGATCGTCGAGGGTCACGCGGACGCCGAGCGGGCGGAGGCCATCCTCGCGAACCCCTTCTACCAGTCCCTGTCGGCCGGCTTCGCGGGCACACAGGAGTACATGGCGATGGAGAAGCTGGGCCAGCTGCGGGCGCGGGACGACTGGGACCTGATCGTCGTGGACACCCCGCCGAGCCGGTCCGCGCTGGACTTCCTCGACGCGCCGAAGCGGCTGGGGTCCTTCCTGGACGGGAAGTTCATTCGCGTGCTGATGGCTCCGGCGAAGGTGGGCGGCCGGGCGGGGATGAAGTTCCTCAACGTCGGCATGTCCCTGATGACCGGCACGCTCAGCAAGCTGATGGGCGCCTCGCTGCTCAAGGACGTACAGACCTTCGTGGCGGCGATGGACACGATGTTCGGTGGCTTCCGCACCCGCGCGGACGCGACGTTCCGGCTGCTTCAGGCTCCCGGTACGGCGTTCCTGGTGGTCGCGGCACCCGAACCGGACGCCCTGCGGGAGGCGGCGTACTTCGTGGAGCGGCTGGCCGCGGAGAAGATGCCGCTGGCCGGTCTCGTACTGAACCGGGTGCACGGCAGCGGCGCCGACCAGCTGTCCGCAGAACGGGCGTTGGCCGCCGCAGAGAATCTTGAAGAAGGCGGCATTGTCGATCAGGAGTCCGGGAAAGCTGGACTTCGTGACTCGGCCGCGGAATCCGCCGGCGCCACGGACAGTCCCGAGACCGGTTCGCCCGATGCCCATGCCAACCCCGACACCCGCACCTCTACCGATATCGATGCCGATGTGGACGAGATCACGGCAGGACTGCTGCGCCTGCACGCCGAACGCATGCAGGTGATCGCGCGCGAACAGCGCACACGCGATCGCTTCACCTCGCTGCACCCCGAGGTGGCGGTGGCCGAGGTGGCCGCCCTGCCCGGCGATGTGCACGACCTCGCCGGGCTGCGGGCCATCGGAGAGCGACTCGCGGCCGGGGTTCCGGCCGGAGCGTAGGCGTTCGCACGACGGACGTCTCCGGGTGTGCGGAGGCGTCCGCACGTGGCACCGCGCGAGTGTGTCTACCCGGCTGCCGCGTACGTCTCGTACGACACGTCGATCTCCGCATCGACATCCACGGTGAGGATGCCCGTACTGCGTTCGTACTCCGTGCGGGCGGTTTCGAGCAGCCGTCGCCACGAGGTGACGGTGGGACGCCGGCGCAGCAATGCGCGACGCTCCCGCTCGGTCATTCCGCCCCATACTCCGAACTCGACACGATTGTCGAGCGCGTCGGCCAGGCACTCGGTCCGCACCGGACATCCGGTGCACACCGCCTTGGCCCTGTTCTGTGCCGCTCCTTGAACGAACAGTTCATCCGGATCGGTAGTGCGGCAGGCTGCCTGCGCACTCCAGTCGGTAACCCAGCCCATCCCGGCGCCGTCCTCTCCCGAATCGAGGCTCCCCCACGGCGGTAGCGGCATATTCACCGCTGCCAGTTGAGGACGTTACGGAAGGCGAGCACAGTGCAACACCCCCGACGGGCCCAATCTTGAATGGTCCGAACGGACTATGGGTAAGCGGCAGATCACCCGACGGAGTGATCCGGAGACATGTCGGACCATTCCGGCGATTCGGTTGGAATCGGCGGAGCACGGACAGGCGACCGTCAGGGCGGGGGGCGAGATTCGGACATAAGTCCACCCCATTCGGGAAGGGTGAAAATCAAGCCGAGGGGTTGATGTCGCACCGCACTGCTGTGACAGTTGGGGACAGCTTAGGCCAAGGCATTCGCGCGCGTCCGGTGAATGAGAACGTAGGCTGCCCTCCATGGGAAAGAAGCGCTCGGGCGCCGGGCTGACGGGGCCGCAGCAGGCCGCCAAGTTCCTCGGGGTGTCCGTTCTCTCCGGAGTTGTACTGGCCGGCATCGCGATCCCGGGCGCAGGCGCCCTGGGGCTCGCCGCCAAGGGCACGGTCGAGGGATTCGACGAGATCCCGGCCAATCTCAAGACACCGCCGCTGAGCCAGCGCACAACGATTCTGGACGCCGAGGGTGGCTTGATCGCTACGGTCTATTCACGAGACCGGCAGGTGGTCCCCCTCACGGCGATCTCCCCGTACATGCAGAAGGCGATCGTCGCGATCGAGGACTCGCGTTTCTACGAGCACGGCGCGGTCGACTTGAAGGGCATCCTGCGCGCGGTCAACCGCAACGCCCAGGAAGGCGGCGCCGCGCAGGGCGCGTCGACGCTGACGCAGCAGTACGTGAAGAACGTGTTCGTCGAAGAGGCCGGCGACGACGAGACCAAGGTGCGCGAGGCCCAGGAGAAGAGCCTGGGCCGCAAGATCCGCGAGCTGAAGTACTCGATCCAGGTCGAGGAGGAGCTCGGGAAGAAGAAGATCCTCGAGAACTACCTCAACATCACGTACTTCGGCCAGCAGTCGTACGGAATCGAATCCGCCGCTCAGCGCTACTTCAGCAAGCCGGCCAAGGACCTGACCCTCGACGAGTCGGCACTGCTGGCCGGCGTCGTGCAGTCGCCGAGCCGCTTCGACCCGGTGAACGACGCGCAGGAGGCGATGAAGCGCCGCAACGTCGTCCTCCAGCGCATGGTCGACATGAAGGACGTCTCGCAGGCCGAGGCGGACGAGGCGAAGAAGAAGCCGGTGACCCTGAAGGTGACCCGGCCGAAGAACGGCTGCATCACCGCGGTCAAGGGCGCGGGCTTCTTCTGCGACTACGTGCGCAACACCTTCCTGACCGACCCGGTGTTCGGCAAGACCCGCGAGGAGCGGGCCAAGCTCTGGAACCAGGGCGGCCTGACCGTGCGCACGACGCTGGACCCGCAGTCGCAGGAGTCCGTCAACGACTCGATCAAGGACCACGTCAACCAGGACGACAAGGTCGCCACGGCCGTCACCCTCGTACAGCCGGGCACCGGCCGCGTGCTCGCCATGGGCCAGTCCAAGCCGTACGGCTTCGGCAAGAACGAGACCCAGATCAACTTCTCCGTGGACAAGCGGATGGGCGGGTCGAACTTCGGCTTCCCGACGGGTTCGACCTTCAAGCCGTTCGTCGCGGCCGCGGCCCTGGAGCGCGGCCTTCCGGCGACGAAGGTGTACAACACCCCGCAGGAGATGGAGTACCCGAGCAACATCCCGACCTGCGGCGACAAGCCCTGGCAGAACACCGAGCACGCGCGGGTGCCGAACGAGTCGGAGTCCGAGTTCGGCGCGTACAACCTGAAGGACGCGATGGCCAAGTCGGTCAACACGTACTTCGTGGAGATGATCGCCGAGACGGGGATCTGCCCCGTGACCGAGATGACCACCAAGCTCGGCGTGATCCCGGCCGACGGCACGAAGCTGCCCGAGGTCCCGGCGATCGCGCTCGGCACCGAGGGCATGTCCCCGCTGACCATGGCGAACGCGTACGCGACCTTCGCCAACCGCGGCGTGTACTGCACCCCCGTCGCCCTGGAGTCCATCACCGACTCGCACGGCAAGGCGCTGGCGGTGCCGAAGTCGCAGTGCGACCGGGTGATGGCGGAGAAGACCGCCGACACCGTCAACACGCTGCTCCTCGGCGTCGTCGACTCCGGTACCGGTACCGCGGCGGGTCTGACCGACCGGCAGAACGCGGGCAAGACCGGTACCACCGACAGCCGCTACAACGCCTGGTTCGTCGGGTACACCCCGAACATGTCCGGCGCGACCTGGGTCGGCTCGGGCGGCTCCAAGCAGGTGTCGATGGAGAACATCACCATCGGCGGCCAGTACTACGACAAGGTCTACGGCGGCGGGCTGCCCGGCCCGATCTGGAAGCAGGCGGTCTCGGGCGCGCTGTCGGGCCGGGAGGCGCCGAGCTTCTCCACGATCAGCCTTCCGGAGGGCGGGGGCCCGCCGACCGGCGGCGGCCGGCCCACCCCCACGATCCCCAGCCCGAACAAGCCGGGGAAGCCCGGCAAGCCGGGCGGCGAGGGCAAGCCCGGCGGCCGCCCCGGCGGCCAGACGGCGGGCGCCCTGGGCGGCGCGACGGGCGGCAGCACCCCGACCAACCCGTTCCCGGGCATCACCCTGGAACCGGGAGGGATCGGCGGCCCCGCGGGCCCGTAGGCACGCATGACGAGAGGGCCCGGTCGCAGGCGACCGGGCCCTCTCGTTGCGTCCGGTCAACGCCCTTCCGGGCCGGTGTCGGTCATCCATCGGGGACGGCCGGTCCGGTGTCGGCGGCTTGTAGGCGGGTCCTGGCACCTTTCCGGCAACGGCCGCCGGAGTTCACCGGGCGGCCCTGACCCCGAGGAGCCACCATGCGCACCCCCGTCACGATCATCGGCGCCGGACTCGGCGGACTCACGCTGGCCCGCGTCCTGCACGTCCACGGAATCCCGGTCACGGTCTACGAGGCCGAGTCCTCCCCGACGGCACGCACGCAGGGCGGGATGCTCGACATCCACGACTACAACGGGCAGCTCGCCCTCAAGGCGGCCGGCCTGATGGACGAGTTCCACGCCATCGTCATCGAAGGCCGCCAGACGATGCGGCTCGTCGTGCAGGACGGCACCGTCCTGCACGAGACGGCCGACGACGGCACGGGCGGACGCCCCGAGGTGCGGCGCGGGGAGCTGCGACGGATCCTGCTCGACTCGCTCCCGGCCGGCACCGTCCGGTGGGGGCACAAGGTCAGCGGCGCCCGTGCCCTCGGCGAGGGGCACCATGAGGTGACGTTCGCCGACGGCGGCACCGTCGTCACGAGCGTGCTGGTCGGCGCGGACGGCGCATGGTCGCGGGTCCGGCCACTGCTCTCCGACGCCACACCCGAGTACGTCGGCACGTCGTTCGTCGAGACCTACCTGTTCGACGCCGACACCCGGCACACCGGCGCCTCGAAAGTGGTCGGCGGCGGGTCGATGATCGCGCCCTCGCCGGGCAAGGAGATCTTCGCTCACCGGGAGAGCGGTGACACGCTGCACGCCTACGTGGCACTGTCCAGGCCACGGGACTGGTTTGCCGCCATCGATTTCACCGATGCCTCCGCCGCGGCCGCGCGGATCGCGCGGGAATTCGACGGCTGGGCGCCGGAGCTCACCGCGCTGATCACGGACGCCGATGTCACGCCTGTTCTGCGCCCCCACTACGCTCTGCCGGCCGAGCACCGGTGGGACCGGGTGCCGGGAGTGACCCTGCTCGGTGACGCCGCCCACCTCGCAGCCCCGAACGGCGAAGGCGCCAACCTGGCCATGCTCGACGGCGCCGAACTCGGCAGGGCGCTCGCTGCGCATCCCGACGACATCGAGGCCGCGCTCACCGAGTACGAACAGGCCGTGTTCGCCCGCAGCGCCGAGCCGATCACTTTTGACGGCGCCGAGGTCCAGGGCATCGACTCCGAGAACAACACAGCCCAGGCCATGCTCAAGATGATCACCGAGCAGGGTCACTAGGCTTGCCGGCCGATCACGTGCGGAGCCGGAAGACGAGGGCTGCCGCTCAGGCACGGTCCCCATGTGCCGCGGGAACCGGCGGCGGGCCGGCGCGTTGCCGGCCGGCAGGAACGGCCGCAGCCGTTCGCACTGGGCATCACTCGCCCCGCCCCATACCCGGAACAACGACCGGGCACGAGGCGGTCACATGATCGGCCGGACGGCCTTAGGCGAGGCGCTTCTTGACGGCGGCGGCGACACGGCCGCCCTCCGCCAGACCGGCCACCTTCGGGCCCACGATCTTCATGACGGCACCCATGGCCCGCGGCCCCTCGGCTCCCGCGGCCTGCGCCTCCTCGACGGCCTGCGCCACGATCGCGTCGAGCTCGTCGTCGCCGAGCTGCTTGGGCAGGTAGGTGTCGAGGAACTCGCCCTCCGCCGTCTCGCGCGCCGCCTGCTCGGGACGACCGCCCTGGGTGAAGGCCTCCGCGGCCTCGCGGCGCTTCTTCGCCTCCTTGGCGATCACCTTGAGGACCTCGTCGTCGGAGAGCACGCGGGCTTCCTTGCCCGCGACCTCCTCCTTGGTGATGGCGGCGAGGGTCAGGCGCAGCGTGGACGAGTGCAGCTCGTCGCGCGCCTTGATGGCGGTGGTGAGGTCTTCCTGGAGCTTGGCCTTGAGCGTGGTCATGACCTGAGTCTGCCAGGTGAAGCGGCGGTGGCGCTCGCCGGTTTTCCGCGTCTGAGACGATGGGGCCATGCGTGCGCGTTACGGAGTACCCCTGAAGGTCACCGCTTCAATCGCGGCGGTGGGGGCCGCTGGTGTGGCCTATGCGGCCGGTTTCGAGGCGCGGTCGTTCCGCCTGCGCCGGATCACCGTGCCGGTCCTGCCCGCGGGGATGCGCCCGCTGCGCGTACTGCAGGTCTCCGACATCCACATGGTCGGAGGCCAGCACAAGAAGCGCGCCTGGCTCCAGTCCCTGGCCGGTCTGCGCCCGGACTTCGTCGTGAACACGGGCGACAACCTCTCCGACACCGAGGGCGTCCCGGAGCTGCTGGACTCGCTGGGCCCCCTGATGTCCTTCCCCGGGGTGTACGTGTTCGGGTCGAACGACTACTACGGGCCGCGGCTGCGCAACCCCGGCCGCTACCTGATCGAGAAGGTCCAGGGGCGGCACGGCCTGAACGGCAACAAGCCGGTCGTCGGCGCCGTGCACAACCCGTGGGAGGAGATCCGGGACGCCTTCGACGCGGCGGGCTGGGTCAACCTCACCAACACGCGCGGCCGCCTGAAACTGCCCGGCGCGGAGCTGGCCTTCACCGGCCTCGACGACCCGCACATCAAGCGGGACCGCTACGAGCGGGTCGCGGGCGGTCCGGAGCCGGACGCGGACTTCTCGATGGCCGTCGTGCACGCCCCGTACCTGCGCGTCCTCGAATCCTTCACCGCCGACCGGTACCCGCTGATCCTGGCCGGGCACACGCACGGCGGGCAGCTGTGCATCCCCTTCTACGGGGCGCTCGTCACCAACTGCGACCTGGACACGAAGCGGGTGAAGGGGCTCTCCACGCACGAGGCGGACGGCCGGCGCGCCTACCTCCACGTCTCGGCGGGCTGCGGCACGAACCGCTACACGCCGGTCCGCTTCGCCTGCCCCCCGGAGGCGACGCTCCTGACACTGACCCCGAAGGCCTAGCGAGGCCCGGCCCGGCATCGTGATCATGCCGTGCGGGAGGCGGCGGGCCGTCCCCCGGCGCACCTCTCGCGAAAACCGGATTTCGTCTCCGGCCGAGGGTCCGCTAAAGTAATCGATGTCGCCAGGACAGCAAACGCTGCAAGGCGGCGATCGGGGTGTAGCGCAGCTTGGCAGCGCGCTTCGTTCGGGACGAAGAGGTCGTGGGTTCAAATCCCGCCACCCCGACAGAGTAAGACCAGGTCAGGGGCCTGATTCGAGAAATCGAATCAGGCCCCTGTTTGGCGTTTGCCCCTGTCTTGGGAGCCATCGGGGAGCTGACCTCGGAACCCGGCTCCCGGCTGGCTCCCAAGCCCTCCGTGATCTACCGCAAGGAACTGACCCGGGGCGCGACCCGCACGTAGGCTCAGGACGGCCGGCGTCGGAGCGCGCGGCTGATGGACTGGGGCAGGGGGACAGCGTGGATCATCTCTTCACCGTCGACGGGGGCTCGGCCACGCCGGTCGCACCGACCGCGTTGGCCGCGGAAGGCCTCCTCGAACGACAGCACCTGCAGGAGTGGGTGATCACCCACCCTCAGGTCCTCGGCGAGTCGGTGCTCGTGATCACCTCCGAGTTCGACCGGTGGGCCGACACGGACGGGGTGCCGGCGCGGGACCGGCTGGATGTCCTGGGGCTGGACGCCACCGGGCGGCTCGTGGTCGTCGAGCTGAAGCGCGGAACGGCCGACCGCGACGTACACCTCCAGGCGATCACCTATGCCGCCCTGGTGTCCCGGTTCGACCTCGACACGCTGGCCCAGGCGCACCGCGACTTCCGAAAGGGCAGGGGCGAGGTCCTCGAACTCGACGAGTGCCGGCAACGCCTCCTGGATCACGTGGACGGGGACTGGAGCCCGGAACTCCTCCAGCGCCCCAGGCAGGTGATCATCGCCGCCAACTTCCCCAAGCAGGTCACCCACACCGTGGTCTGGCTGTCGGAGATGAACCTCGACATCGACCTGATCCAGGTGGGGCTGTGGAAGGTGAAGGACCAGCTCGTCGCCGGGTTCACCAAGGTCTACCCCACGCCGGAGGTGGAGGAGTTCACTCTCGCCCCGGCCCGGATCGAGGCCAAGGCCGCCGTCGAGAAGCTGGAAGAGCGCACCCAGGCCCAGAAGGCCGTGCACGTCCTCGTCGACGCTGGGCTACTGCCGGACGGAACCCGGCTGCGGCTGGTCCCGAGGCACGGCGCACCGGAGCCCATCCGCCAGGCCATCCAGGAGTGGGTGCGTGAAGACGGCAAGCGTGGCACCGCTACGTGGAGCAACAACACCTGCAACCCACTGACCTGGGACGCCGACGGCAAGATCTACTCGCCTACCGGCCTGGCGAAGCACGTGTTCACCAGCGTGACCGGCCGCAAGGTCGACGGGATACGGGGCACCACTTGGTGGGATGTCGACACCAGCCTTGTGCCGGAGGCAGTCGACCCTAGCGAGTGGGCGGCTCTGGCAGGCATCGATCTCGCACGCCTGTCCAGGCAGCACAACGGCACCAGCAAGGACTGGACGGGCCTGCACACCCTTCTGAACGCCGTCCCCGCCGGACGGTGGACGACCTACGGGGACGTGGCAACTGTGATCGGCAGCCACGCCGTCCCGGTCGGCACTCACCTGGCAACCTGCGGCCAGTGCCCCAACGCCTGGCGGGTCCTCAACGCAGCGGGCCGCGTCAGCCCCGGCTTCCGCTGGACCGACCCCACCCGCACAGAGTCACCCGCCGACGTCCTGGCAGCCGAGGGCGTCCGCTTCGACGCAGGTGCAGCCGATCCGGGTCTGCGCCTGTCCGTAGATGCCCTGAAGTCCCTCCTCGGCAACTGACCTTGGGAAGCCCACCGCATAGCTTGTGCGCACGGGAGCACTGACGATACGACGATCACATGCACCGTTGGACACCGCTCAACGATCGCCAGCTTGCCCTCCTCACACGCATCGGGGAGGGCGCCGAACCCGTCACGTCAGACTCCCCGGAGCTCGCCCGCACTGCGCATGTCCTGAAGGAACGGGGCCTCATCGCTATGCCGAAGGAGGGCGGGCGGTGGCAGGCGGAGATCTCCGATGCCGGGCGCTTCTACCTCCAACACGGTCATCACCCGGACCGGCCTGAACCCGCGCCTCGAAGGTCTCGGACGACAGCGGGTGCCAGCGCGGCCCAAGAGTCGGAGCCTCCCGTGTCCCAGGCCCCGGCCGAACCGAAGCCTCGTGTTCAGCGTGCGCCCAAGGCTCCACAGGCCTCCCCAGCGGACATCGGAGCGGCTTTGATCGCGGAGGTGCAGCAGGCTGGGCGTTTCCTGCGCATCCCGGATCCGGGTGAGACGGAGCGGGCCCGGTACCGGCGGGCCTTCGATGCGGCGAGGCAGTGCCCTCCTGCCGGGTACCACCTGAAGTACACCGGGCGAGCCAAGGGAGACATCTCCTTCGGGCTGCTCCGGGTGAGCGGCGAGGACGACACGGAATGGAACCGCATCAGGCTCGCGCGCAGTAGGACGCTGACCGACATCGACGATGTGATCGCGGCGGTCGAGAAGGACCACAGCGCCTTCGAAGTCTCCGAGGAGGTACTCCCCCGGGTTCTGTCCCTGCTCCGGCTGTTCGCCGAGCGCGCATTCGCCCTCCACGGCGAGATCAAGGTCTCCAGGAAGCGTAAGCAGCCAAGGCCGCTACTCACCGTCCATGGCATCACCTACGAGATCAGCTTCCGTGAGCGGCAGAGGCAGGTCCGGTACGTACCCAAGCAGCCTGGCCGGCGTACGTACGACTGGCAGCGGGTGACGCCGGCACACCGGTCCGAGCCTTCCGGGGAGCTTGAGTTGCGCCTCGGCATCAAGACGGAGTGGGCCGACGCCGACGAGAGGCCGCTTGAAGGCCAGATCGATGAGGTCTTCAGGGTGCTGAAGGCACGTGCGCAGGAGCAGGAGCGGGCCAGGATGAAGTACGAGGCGGAACAGCGCCGCTTGCGGGAGGAACGCGAAGCGGAGCAGCTTCGGCTGCAGGAGGAGCGGGCGCGGCAGGAAGCCGAGCGCCAGCGGCTCGAGGCGGAGAAGCGGCAGCGGCGTCAGGAGAAGTGGGAGGCCGCGGTCAGCGTGGCTTCGATCAAGGCGGTGGATGCCGCGCGGGCCGAGCAGTTCGGGACGGCCCTGGACCAGTGGCGGGCCGTCGGCGAGATCCGGGCTTTCTGCGATGCGCTGGACGAGTCCGCTGCCCAGGCAGATGACCCCGTCGAGGCAGAGAGCCTTCGGAAGTGGTCGGCCTGGGGGCGGTCAGAAGCAGCCCGGCTCGATCCCCTCCTGAGCCGCGAGGGGCTCCGCGGGCGGAACTTCCACGCGGAGCCGACGGGTGACCAGTTGCGTCCGTTCCTCAACGGCTGGCACCCACAACGTCCCGAGAAGGAGAAGCCGCCGTCGAAGCCCGCGGCGGCCCAACCCGAGGCGCCGCGACCGGAGCCGGAGCGCTCGCGGGCGTTCAGCGACGAACGTCTGGACCAAGGCTGGAGATATGGACGCCCAGGTCGCGCTCAATGGTGGAGGCGATGACGCCGTGGCCCCGGTCGCGGAGCGCCTTCACGGCCCGCTCGACCAGTTCCCCGAGTCGCAGCACCTCCGCCCTCAGGGCCACCAGTTCGTCGTGGCGCTCGGCCTTCTCCTGTCCGCACCACTCCCGCACCGTGCGCAGGGCTTCCTTCTCCGCGTCCAGCTTTCGGTCGTCCCGATGCTGGTACCCGTACCAGGAGGATCGGTCACGCTCCTCTTCCATGGCCTGCTGCCGCCGGTCGACCTCCGGCAGGATCTCCTCGGCCAGCCGTTGGGCAACCTGGCGTGCGATCCGCTCTGTGATCGGCCAGCCCGCCAGGGAGCAGCCTTTACGGTCCTCGTACACCAAGGGGTCGTCGCGCAGTTGAGCAGCGTCCATGCCGATGATTGGCGCGGTCTCGTCAAGGTGCCCGAGCTCCAGCACGCCCGCGTCGGCCACCGCCTTACGCAGCCGCAGCTGAGCTTTGGGCCGGACGAAGCCCAGGACCATCCGGGCCGCCTCCAACTCGGCGCTCCCCCGCACTGCCCTCGACGCCTCAGCCAGAGCCAGCTCCGCCGCGTCGTCCGCCCGGAAGAAGTCGATATCAGCCCAGAGGGCCAACAGATAGCTGGGGCTCACCCACTCCTGCAGGCCGGCCGCGTCACCGTCCAGGAATCGCACGTGGACGCTCCGGGACCTGCTTGAGCCGCCCACCCTGACGATCTCCACTTGGCACACCGCGCCGCCCAGATCCTTCGGCTTGGTCCGATAGGCCCAGCGCTCGCCGATCTCCATGCATCCATTGAGCCAGCTCGACGGCTTTGTGGGTCCCACAACGGAAAATCCGGGGGCCCACTGAACGCGGCCGCCTGCGATCCGCAAGAGACATCACCGAACCCAGCTCGACGCAGGCGGCTCCCCTGAGGCAGCAAGGGATGTGACCTGCGCCACATCTCAAACCGCCTCCGCCCCCGACTGCCGAGCGCTACATCCCCTTCTATACGCCCATGAACAGCGATCTCAACATGAGGTGAATGCGCAGCCTCACTGCGCACTGCGACACCCTTAGGCAACGACGAACTCCCCGACACACGCCCGCCGTTGATCGCTGCTACATTCCTCTTCATTCGACCTCTGCCTCAGGCCTGGCACCGCACGACGCAACAAGGTCACAGCCAGAGGAACTGCGCAGCAAGACTGCGCAGTTATTGACTCGGGATCGAAGGCAGGGGGAACCACAGAGTGAAATCTTTCATCGAGCTGCTTGGGAAGGCGATGCAGAGCACGGGCACGACGCTGCGCCTGTGTCTGCTGATGCTTGTTGCCGCATCGGCGTATGTCATCAGCCAACTGAAGTAGCCGGCCTAGAGCGAGGAGACCTACACGTGGAGACCATGCAGACGGGGAGCCACGCCGCGGACGCAGTCGACCGGCTTTGGCGGGCGTACGCCCCCTTCCAGCGGGGCCGGAACACGTTCAGCGACCTTACGTCCATGCTCGCAATCCTGATGCTTGCAGGATTCGTTGAGTCGGCGGGTGAACCGGAGGACGAGTTCGTCAAGCGGTGGGCTCGAGCTGTTGCGGAGGCACGAATCGGCATCTCGCCGCTGATGGACCTGCGCGGTGCGATGAGGAGCGCCAGCAGGCATACGGGCTTCCCTGTTCCCGACATCCACAACCTTAATGTCGGGCTTCTTGACGGTGACGAAGCGTCAGACGACGTACCGTGGGCAGCCGCCTTCCTCTCCGCGCTGACGCAGCGACCGACGCTGGCTGATGTCGGATTGCCGGAAGTTTGCGGACTGCTCCTCGAGCGCCACGTTCAGGAGAGCAGGCTTTCGGCGGGGGAGTTCTACACCCCGCGTGCGGTCGCGCGCCTACTCATCGAGTCCGCGTCTCCGCAGCCTGGAGACCGGATCCTTGATCCGGCCTGTGGGTCCGGCGGTCTTCTCGCGGCCGCAGCGCAGCGAATCGCCGAACTCGGCCGCGTCGACGGAGCTTCTTTCGAGGCATACGCCACGGATCGCAGTAACCCGCGGCTGGCAATGATGAACCTCGCCATCCACGGGGTGGATCAGCCGGTCGTAGGTGTCTCCGACCCAGTGACACAGTTTCAGCGGCGCGGCAACGGCCTTGTCGACCGGGTGCTGAGCAATCCGCCGTTCAACCAGCGGATCAAGGACGTCCACATCGTCGACTGGCCTTTCGGCCAGCCCGCCGAATCCAATGCGAACTTCGCCTGGCTTCAGCTCGCGTGGACCCGGCTGAGCGAGAACGGCCTCGCGGCGGTGATTATGCCGCCGCGTGCCGCCTGGTCCAACGGTCGTGAAGCGGAGATCCGGAGGAGGATGATCGCCGGCGGCGCACTCCTCGCCATCATCGCGTTGCCACCGAATCTCTTCACTCACACATCCATCCCCGTGCACATCTGGATACTCGCCCGCGACAAGTCCCGCCACGTGCCGGTCGGCGACGAGAATGCCGTCCTCTTCATCGATGCCAGTCGGCTCGGTACGCAAGTGCCGCGGCAACCCCGCGCCTTGACCGCAGAGGACACAGAGCGCATCAGCAGTCGGTTTCACGCGTGGCGGCGGACTCCTCGTGCAACGCCCGATGAACCAGGGTTCTCTCGTTCGGTCGCGCACGAAGAGATCCTCGAGAATGACGGCAGTCTTGACCCCCGGCTGTACGTCGACGTCAAGCGGGAGCGACCGACGACGGCTCCGGACATGAGTCTCATGCTCGATGAGCTGGATCGGCATGAGGAGGCAACGACCGGTTCCAGCGTCGGCCTCCGGCGAAGTTTCAGCAGGTGCGAGCGGTTGACCCGCAGCGGGATCGAGCCTCCGCGGGTACCGCTCCAGAGCATTGTGAGCGGCACCGTAGACGGCGGGTTCGAGGACTCAATGCCGGGTCTGCTCCTCGCGGGCCCTTCAGGAAGCCTCATCCGCGCCGAAGACTACGTGGATGCGGGCGTCCCCGTCGTGATGCCCAAGGACCTCACAGGCAGCGGTTTCAGTGTGGCGAGCATCAGACATATCACCGGACATCAAGCCGAAAGTCTGGAACGCTTTCGCCTCCACCGTGGCGACGTCGTGATGGCACGCCGTGGAGAGCTGGGGCGATGTGCTGTCGTCCGTGAGGAGCAGCAGGGCTGGGTCTGCGGCACCGGCTGCTTCGTGCTTCGGCCCCCCGCCGAGCTCAACGCCGATTATTTCGCGGCGTACCTCCGCAGTCCGGAGGCACGCAAGTGGCTCGAGTCCCACGCCACCGGGAGCATGACCATGAAGACCATCTCTCTCAACGTATTGGGTGAGTTGCCGGTTATGCTGCCTGATCTTGGGACACAGCAGACGATCGCTGACGCGATGGCGCGACTGGACGAACATGAGCTGTTGCTGCGAAAGCAGCTCGCGCTAACGCAGAAGATGCGCAGTGACGCACTGAACGGGATCCTGTCGAGCTAAGACCCGGTCATGGGGGCCAGGCTGCCCCTAGGGGGTGTCTCCTTGGTGCTCTAGACCGCTGGTTGGCGAGGAAGAACCTGGCTTGACCAGATGAGTGACAGCGAGCGTGACACGCTGGTCGCTATGGAAAACACCATGGTCCGCGGGCTGATCTTGCCTGTTCAGCTGACGTCGCTGCTCTGCCAAAGCCGGTGGCGCCATCCCGGGGACAGGGAGATGGCAAGGCTGATCCCGTGGTTCGAGGATCCCCTCGACTTCCTTGCAAACACGGAGCAGATGACGAGGGAATCCCGGTCCATGGACCGCTTCGCGGACGATCCGCGTTCCTCTGCGCTGTTCCGCGAGATACGAGGCAGCAGTCAACAGACCGCGGTCGAACTGCCCTGGCTGGATGTCGAGCAGGCAGTCCTCGTCGCCGTCAACCGCCACGCCGGGGACGACGTGGCCCCTAGCTCTGGACTACCGCACAAATCCCTCCGATCCCCGCGTGGTGGGCAGCGACTTCTGGACGAACCCCCGCCAGTGCGAGTGGCGCTTGGTCACGCCCACGTTCTCGGCCTTCGCCGATGCCTTGGGCCTTTAGCGTGGTCATCGTCGTGCCCAAATGAGGATGGCGGCGAGGTGGAGGGCGGCCTGGTAGGCGATGGCGAGTTTGTCGCATCGTATGGGTGCGCCACGAGGCGCCATGGAATCGAGTGAGGTGAGAGACCTTCACCACCGGGTTGTCGTAGCAATCCGGTTGAAGCTGGGGGCAGTTCGGTTCGGGGGATGCCGAGCCGAGCGGTAAGCAGCCCCGACAACGCCGGGACGGGTTGGTACTGCCAGACGACCCGGGTCCGGCTAGCGAGACAGGAAGGTGCACGCGAGAAATCAGT